>NZ_OY764544.1:3322726-3624792 GCF_963668475.1 uncultured Methanospirillum sp. | reverse complement strand
TGTCGGGCTCGATGTTTCTGCACGAAAGAAGATCTGGGAACATATCAGGTCTCTTCGTAGTAATGGCATGAGCATCTTTGTGACGACCCATTACATGGATGAGGCAGATCGGTACTGTGACCGGGTAGCGGTTATGGACAAAGGAGTAATCAGGGCTGTTGACACTCCGGCCAATCTGAAAGCCATGATATCACAGGATGTGGTAACGATCTCCATCTCCGGACATTTTGCACCGATTGATGTCTCTGGTGTCAGATTTGCAAAGGCAGAGTCAGATGAACTGATATTTTATGCAGAACACGGTGATTCAGCCCTTCCTTTAATCAAGGATGCCCTGACAGAACAGGGAGTCAGGGTTCTTGCCATGTCAGTCCGGAGGCCATCGCTGGATGATGTTTTTCTGCATCTTGTTGGAAGTTCAGAAGATACATCTCCATTCAATCTGAGCAGGTTCAGGAATGTTACCGGGAGGCGGGGATGAATCCGATCCTTGTATACTGCAGAAGAGATCTCATCAGGTGGTTCAGAGGAAGATGGGGATTTATCTCTGCAATGGTTATGCCTGCCGCCTGGTTGATCTTTGTCGGGCTTGCTCTTCCTATCAGGTTTACTGATCACTACATCGACTTTGTCACTCCTGGTATCCTGGCCATGACAACCCTGTCGGCATCTCTTGCGGGTGGAGGACTCCTTATCATGGACCGGATGCTTGGATTCTTCAACAAATTCCTGGCCTTACCACCACCCCGTGAATCGATCCTCTTTGGAAAGATCCTGGTAATTACGATCAGGGGACTTATTCAGTCGACGATCATTCTCTCCATTGCATTCCTGCTTGGTGCAAAGTTGTATTCGCCGGTCCAACTCGCGTTCACATACCTGATTCTGTTCATATTCGGAGCACTCCTCTCAGCCTGTGCCACAACTCTGGCGATCTATGTCGGTGATCATGATCAGTATGCTGCAGTAAATGCCATGATCTCGATGCCGATCTTCTTCACATCATCTGCTATGATGCCCTATGATCAGATGCCTGCCTGGCTGCAACCCCTGGCTCACCTGAATCCACTCAGTTATGCAATTGATGGTATCAGGATGGTTCAGACCGGGACAATTCCGTTTTTTCAGATCGCTCTTCTGTCTCTGCTCTGTGTCCTGATTCTCGGGCTATCTGTGCATGCTTTTAGAAAAGTAAAACTGTGAGCCTCGAGTGAGCATAACTAAGAAATTAAACTTAAGATAACCATGAAATTTAAAAATGTGCTACAAATTTTCATTGCACTCCTGATCTGTTTCAGCTGTGCAGGTGCTGTTAGTTCTGCTGATATCTCATTCACCGATTCTGAAGGGAGACTGATCACCCTCCCAGCCACTGCAGAGCGGGTAGTCTGTCTCAACAGTGATGCTGCCGAGATGATGGTGGCACTTGGAGCAGGTGACAAGATTGTCGGTCTGACTGATAGTGTTATGACAGATACCACTCTGATGTCCCATATTCCCAATGCAGTCAGTGTTGGCGATTGGCAGACTCCCAATTTAGAAAAAGTACTTCAGTTAAAACCAGATGCCGTGGTAACATACTCGAGTTCAAAACCCAAAAATCAGGATCAGTTCATGAATGCAGGAATTAACCTGACATATCTTGACTGTTACAAGATCAAGACACTCAATCATGATGTCAGGTCACTTGGTACCCTTATGGGTGCATCAGACAAGGCAGAAGCGTATACGCAATTCAAAGACAAATGGGAGAATCTGGTCGGTTCAAGGGTAGCGAATCTGGCACCAGAGCAGATTCCATCAGTGTACATCGAAGGGTATTCAGATTATTCTGCAAATGGAAAGGGTAGTGGAGTAGATCAGGAACTGAGTATTGCCAAAGGAACAAACCTTGCTGCCGCTCTGGGAGAGCAATGGCCAAAGGTTACACCCGAATGGATCATTAGTCAAGACCCGGGAGTTATCATCAAGGTTGTCTCACTAAAGCCCGAAAAAACTCTTGCACAGGTAAGGGATGACGTTTTACATCGTTCAGGGTTTGAGACACTTTCAGCAGTCAAGAATAATCAGGTATTTGCCTTGAATGGCGATCTCGCGTATGGTCCCAGGAGTCCTGCAGGTCTTGTGTATGTAGCAAAAGCCATGCACCCTGATCAACTTCAGGATGTCAGTCCTGATGATGTCCTTAAGGAGTATGCTGAGAAGTTTGTGTCGGGTATGGAGAAAGGAGAGTATTATTCGCCGGTTCTCTGATTAATTATGAATTTAGTCTTCATAATCCCCGTTTCATCGGTGGCCCGAAATGAACCCAATCAGTCTGCATAAATGCCCGATAGAAAGGGGGCTTATACCTAAACACTCCTCCCGAGTATCAGGAGATGGTGGCTTCTATTTTTTATCAAAAAAGAGTGTTATCGCAGATCATTTCAGATGATTCTGGAAAAAACGTTAGATATTCTCGACAGCCATCTCGACATCTTCTGCCTTGATGGTCTTTCGACCTGCATGAGTGGCGAGTTTATTCGCTTCTTTTGCAAGTTTTGCGACGTACGCCTCTGCTTTCTTGACTAACAACTCGGCTGCATCTGAACCTACACGCTCTGCTCCGTTTGCCTTGGCAATACGGCTGACTGCTGCAATTGGTAAATCCGTCATAATTTTCCCGTGTTCAATTATATTTATCCAACTATATATATAATTTAAGGTTCAGGTTTATTATCTTCGATTGTTTCATCCAGTAATCCAAAATAATCTTTTGTTCCAGAGTGAGACCCAGGTTGATGTTGAGGTTTACGCCTTCATCTCACCACTTGAACAATTTCTGTCCGTATATTCTGCCTTTCTTTATCATACTAACCGGACCAGCCGGCAAAGAGTCCAGATACGTCTGCTCTTTGATCGGCATGGCCCGGTTGAGTTCCCATATCCCAGCCGGGGCGCTAAATCAATCAATTCAACGCTTAATTTTTCTATACCCATGTCTCTTCATCTTCCAGCATTTCAATCAGGTCACTTTTGATTTATACTCCCTACCAAGAGTATCTGCTCTATTCATAGCCTCAACAATCATGACAGATGTCACATCAAAAGGCTCAGCCCCCATAAATGAACCGGGTCCGCAAGCAGTCTTTGCAACCTTTTGAATATCATCAGGACTCAATTCACTGCTACTAATATCAGAAAAACTAACTGGCAATCCTACACTAGTACAGAACTGCAGGACTTCATCTACCTCCACTTTAGGTCTGCCTTCCAGAACCATCTGAACCAGTGTTCCAAATGCCACCAGTTCACCGTGATACATATTGTGACATTGTGGCAGAATAGTGAGGCTGTTGTATATTGAATGAGCACAGGCAAGGCCGTTACTCTCAAACCCTACCCCACTAAGAAAAATATTTGCTTCAATGATGTTTTCAAGTTCAGGTGAACAGATCTGATTTTCTGCTGATGTTTTTGCTTCCAGCCCGTCCCGAATAAGAATATCATAACAGAGTCTTGCAAGTGCCACAGAGGTATTGGTAAACGTTCCACCCGCAAAGTTTTCTTTCCCTGAAGCCACATTAGCCATAGCTTCAAAATAAGTGGATAACGCATCACCCATACCTGCGACCAGCATTCGTATCGGTGCATGGGCAATAACATCGGTATCAACCAGCACGATCTCCGGATTTCGTGGTAACTGAAGATTTCCATCAAACTCGTGATCTTCGGTATAGACAACTGATATTGCACTTGTGGGAGAGTCGGTAGACGCAATGGTCGGAACCGATATTACCGGGCATCCTTCGTAGTATGACACACCTTTTGCCGTGTCAAGGGCCTTTCCTCCTCCAACTCCGACAGTTACACAGCATGTATGGGTTTCATAAATTCTCCTGATCCGATCGATCTCCTCATGTGTACATTCTCCACCAAACTTTTCGAAGATCAATGTGGCTCCAGAATCCCTGAAACTCTCCTCAATGATCCCCTTCAGATTAGAATAGGCAAAGCCTCCCATAACAAAGAGATAAGGCCCACCCAATCGGGAGATATGATCCCTGATTCGCGATAGTTCCCCTGCTCCCTGAATATACTTTGAAGGTGACGCTAGTATTCTGGACATTATACAGTATCTCCAATTTTGAAATATTACTACTCTCCCATGAGAGACTGCATATATAATGGATCAAATCATTTCGTAACAAAGAGTTCCAGGGTAAAAATGAAATATTCATTCAGATCTGAAATGATCATGAGTGAAAAATATGTGAAGAAACTCTGGTTCACCAGACTCAAACCAACCGGACGGGTTTACATTCTTCCTGTTCAGGTTCAACAAACACTGCTGTCCCGTAAGCAAGTACTTCAGTCATCGATTGCCCGATTTCAGATGAATCAAAAGCGACCCCAATGACAGCATTTGCACCCATCTCTTTAGCATGAGATTTCATCCTTTCAAGTGCGTGGGATCGCGATTCATTCAATAGTTGCGTATATTCATGAATCTCGCCACCAAGGATAGTCCGCAGACCGGCAACAACATTTCCCCCGATTCCACGGCTCCTGACTATGAGACCCCAGGTAAATCCAAACTGACTCATTATTCTGTATCCCGGAACATAGGGAGTGCTGACAATGATAATATCAGATGCCATGTGGCTATCATGTGTGGCTGAAGGATAACACGTTTGTGCAATTTTTCAACTCGTCAGTTTGAGGAATGGAAAAGCAAACAGGATTCGTATACCCATAACCATTTCAATAAAGCATGAGTAGTACGGATCTATGAGGTTGTGGATACTGTTACTTCTCATCTTCTTCACATGTACGTTAACCCTTGCAGAGATGAAAAATCCTGAGGATCTATTACCAAACCAGACATTTACCAATATAACACAAACACCAACTCAAGGTTCTGTTAGTCTGCCAACAACCGTACCAACCATCGCTATTTCCACTGATATCACTACTACACCGGCCACTCTGGCACCTGGTACGACAGAGCCGACGACAACACCAACTGCGGAGATTACCTCTGTTCCATCTCTTTCCCCCATTATTGTCCCGGTTCCAGTAACGGCAAAGCCTGCTCCAGAACCTATCACTTCAGGAACTCCAACACCAGATGCCACGATTACCTCTGCTCCTGTATCAGAAGTAACGATAATACCGGAAATGCCACTCAAAAAGACCGTAGACAGCCTGTCAACACAGGTTCAGTCCCCGATATCCGGTCTTGCCCTTTCAGGGAACTTCAGTTTTATCTCATCACCATCAGGAGCAACGGTAACCTTTGACGACTCTGATAAGGGAACAACCCCGGTCACAGTTGCTGTCGATCAGAGCAGCAGTACTCCACATACCGTTAAAATGGAGAAGAGCGGATATCAGGACTGGACTTCTATCATAGATCATAATCCGGCTGCTGGCACTACAGAAACGATATCAGCAACACTACAGGCCAGCCCACAAAATGGATCAATATCAGTCACATCCACACCTTCTGGGGCAATCGTGGCACTAGATGGATCAGGTATCCAGACAACTCCTCATACATACCCGGAGGTAACTGCGGGATCACACACCATCACCATCAGTAAAGATGGTTACACATCATACACAACAGCAGTGACCGTCGCATCAGGTGCAGAGTCAGTCGTTTCTGCAGTTCTGAGCCCGGTAACCAACACCGGTTCGCTCTCGGTCGAGACATATCCTCCGGGAGCAGCCATCCTGCTAAACGGAGTGGTATATGGCATCACCCCCTCACACTTTACTGCTATCCCGACAGGAACCTATACCATGCAACTGGTGAAGTTCGGATACCAGCAGGTTACGCAGAATATTGAGATCAGTTCGGGAAAAGAGAACAAAGTTCAGGTTGCGCTACCCAGATGGTTCCCGCCAACCGGAACACTTTCCATACGATCATTTCCTAGTGATGGTATAGTCACCCTTGATGGAACTATCCGGGGTATTACGCCGGTGCGTATTCATGGGCTTAATCCTGACAGTTACAATGTCAGGGTCTCAATTCCAGGATATCTTGACTGGATAGGCATCGTGGATGTTACTCCGGGCAGAGAAACTTCTATCTATGGAACACTTATGCCCAAGGGGTCTATAGTTCGCACAGGTTCCATCTCTCTCACCTCATCCCCATCCGGAGCATCGTTGGTACTGGACTCACGCCCACAGGGGAAGACACCGATGAGTCTTCAGAATCTGGCTAGCGGTACTCATACCCTTATATTCACATATCCCGGGTATGAACCGGTGACGACTTCGATAACCGTGCAGGAGGGGATGACAAGTGAACTCGCTGTTGCATTATACCCGTATAAAGCGGTGAACCTCACCCCTGGATTGATTAGTCTTTCTGATGATGCGGCTGCATATCTCTCAATTCATGGAAGAACTCAGGCACTTCAGGACTTTAACAACCCTACAAGCGGATTTACCAGTGACGCACATTACGTAATCGCTCTTGATCTGAACGGAACCATACTAGCAGACGGGGCGAACTCTGAACTTATCGGTACCAACCTGTCAGAAAATGGTCCTGATCAGACATCTCCGGGTCTTTTGATCTCCTCCCTTGCAAGGATGGGGGGTGGTGGTATGTACGCTACGAATCTGACACCTGATAAGAGCCAGGTCTCACTCCTCTACGTAAGGCCAGCGATCAATGGGATCATCATCGCTGCGGTTGCACCGGTTGAAGGGATGGACCTTCAGGCTTTTTCTGGTGATCTCCCAGATCTAAAGGATAGTGTTCATACTGCAGTTCTCCATGCAAAAGAACTCAACCGGGAAGAGGGTGAGGCAAATATCGAGACAGACTCATACTCATCATCTCATGTACTGCTACATCCGTTTGATACGAACAGCACCGGGGATACAGATCAGAATGGTGTCAGTACTACCAGTCTTCTCACTGCTTCAGCCGGAGGTGGAGGAGCATATATCTGGATTCCCTTGTTTGATGGTTCAGACATGAACAGCCTCACATTGGGATATGCGGAGATGGTTGATGACACCTGGGGAGTCTGGGGATCAGCAGTTGAAGAGGGTCACGAGATTATCGCTATGATGGATGCTGTGCCGGTTGTGGTATCAGTATAACAGAATCAGGTTACCTAAAAAACTCAAGCAACGTTACTCAAACTTTTTTCCGGTGATATCAGCCTCGTCTCATTGAGGTATATCTCACGAAATCTCTTAAGAACCTGATGACGTTCCCGGGCCATATCCTGACCGGTCCTCGTGTACATCAATGGTTTGAGGTTGAGGAGTTTGTCGTCGATATGGAGGATAGCATCCTGCATCTCACCGCCCCTCTCACCGGCCGTCATGAATGCCCTAGCTATCCCTACCGCTCCCATTGCATCCAGCTTGTCTGCATCAGAGAGAATCTTCGCCTCCAGGGTCTCGGGATCCCTAGTAGATCGGTACCGGTGAGTCAGGATTGCATGAGTAATCCCCCGGATCTTCTCAGGAGGATATCTGATAGATATCAGGAACTCTTCTGCTATTCTGGCACCCTCCTCCTCGTGAGGAACTCCCTTTGATTCTTCAAGTGGGCGTGCAATGTCATGAAGGAGGGCTGCAGGGATGAGAGTCTGCATATCTGCTCCTTCTCTTCTGCCGATACTATCGCAGAGAGCAGTAACACGCAATGTATGATCAAGTCCGTGGGCTCCGTGAGCCTGGAGACAGTCCTCCACAAATCTCCCGACTTCTTTGAACCCTGGTATAGATATGACACTAACACCAGGATCCCCTGATAAGATATTCATGTAGATGTCTGTACCATTGCCTTCTGGTATCTTGAGATGAGTCCGGTCACTGTTGCCTTCCCCTCAATGGCTACCGGATCATCGGGGCGGATTGTCAGTGCCTTATTATATGCATCAAGTGACTGCTGGTAGAATCCGAGAATCCAGAGGCTCTTCCCATAGTTGGTCCAGGTATCAGCATCATGTGAATCATACTTCACTGACAGATTATATGCATCAACGGCCTCCTGGTGGCGGTTTAATGAAGCAAGCATCTTCCCTTCTCCTGCCAGAGCTGCAGCGTTGTCAGGATCCATTTTTAGAGCACTCTTGTATACGTTGATAGCAGCCTGTGCACGGCCCTGAAGGCTGAGCGCATTCCCTTTCTGAACAAGGATCGATGGATTACTCTGGTTCTGGGAGAGTATCTCGTTGTATGCCATCAGGGCATCATCATACTGACCAAGACCTGTGTTTGCATTCCCCTGCCCGATGATGGCAGCAGTATTGAGCGGATCAAGATCCCGTGCCTCAGAAAAAGCGATTAGGGCTTCCTTGGAGCGACTCAGGCCGAGGAATGTCATACCTTTGCCGGTGAGCACCCTTGCTTTATCTGCTCCGAAGATCCGACCCTGATTACAGGCGACAAGAGCCTTGTTAAATGATTCCAGAGCCTCCTGGTACTTTGATGCCTTCAGTTGCTCTTCTCCGGTTGTCACCCATGTATTGAAATCCCTAATTCCAGTCTCAACATCCTGTTCAAAATCGACTGGTGCCCGGGTCTGATACGTGTGAATCGTGGCATCAGGTACTGTTGCAGCTACTGCTACGGGCAGACCAACAAATAGTGTACTGAAGACCAGAATCACGAACAGAATTCGATTCAGATACCACAGACCAGGAGAAAATCTTGATCTGCTTGATCTCTTCCCTATATTGAACATTTCATCTCAACTCTGGCATTACTGTATACCGGCATTACCCAGCGCTGTTGCCTTCTCCCGTACGGCATATGCGGGCATGGCGTCAGTATATTCACCAAGTTCTGCTGATAGATCACTGCCACCGGTCCATTGCGCAACAAGAGCAGATCCGACTCCGACTGTGAGAATCTGCTCTGCTTGGTGTCGTGCTCTAATCATTCGGACAGATTCTGTGATCTGGTTCATCTGGGCATTGTATACTGACCTGGCAACATCGAGGGCACCGTCCTCACCGATCTCTTCCAGGTCTCCACAGACAACCCGTGCCAGCCGTCTCATGCATGAGGTTATGTCAGTTCCTTTCCGGTCTGCGGTATCAGCAGAGAAATCTGAGGGCTCAATCCGATGCAATGCTACGTAAATATCACCAGTTGAGGCAAAGTATTCGGTACTGACAGGTGTGGGCAGCCCATTGATAACTGCTGACTGAATCAGGGTAGCAACATTGGTCCTGAGCAGACCACAGTACACAAGGTATCCCTGTTGAAGTCGGGTGAGGTCAGTCTGTCCGATCATAGAGTCAAAGGCATTCAGCGGGATGATATCGGTTGTAGTGCTCCCCATGTCAACAAGAACTGCTTCAGGATACCATTCCCGAAGCAGGTCGGCCATTGCAAGCCAGTTGGCAGCTGCAAGCTCCGGAACTGCTGATGTGTGAAATTTTCCATCCATACCATAAAAGATGGCATCAGGGAAGACGGCCTTCACTTCTGAAACGATGAACCAGATCCCTTCCTGTTTTGATGAAAAACAGTCTGCAAGCTCACCGCTCATCACAACGGCAGCATTCTCTGATCCTGCATAGGGGCTCAGCAGTTCCTGAATAGGTGCCTCCTGCCAGAGCGGACAGTAGTGAATATGAACACCTGAACTATCAACGACCTTCAGGTTCGCCCCACCGACATCAATCCCGATCACTAACTATCACCGATCCATCTTTTCCAAACCGTGCTTTCCCTTTGAGATTCACCTTTTCAGGTGCCCTGCCATACGACGCCTTCACGATGATATCAGCGATATCCTCCTCCATAATCGCTGCAATCCCGACAATACTATCGGTAGGACGCGGATTTACATCTACTACCACGATCCGATCAGGTGAAACCACAAGATCCACCCCGGTGTAACCCTGACAGCCAAGTACGGTAGCAGCTTTTCTCGCAACGCTGATGATCTCTTCAGCCATTGGGTGGGCACCAGGCGTCTCGCCACCATCATAATGGAAGTTCCCATCCTGATCGATCCTGATATCCTGCCTGTTAAGTGAGAGGACCATCGGCCCTTCACCGGTATAGTACAGACAGACCTCACCAACAACCCTGCTGCCAACCATGCTCACAGAGAAGTGCTCGCCTTCGATGAACTCCTGGCCAAACTCTCCGGTCCCGGGCTCCTCATCGCGAAGTCTCATATGAACAGCACCGCAACCGGAGATCTCCTTGATTACCCGTTTCCCTGTTGTGACCTCCGCAGGGACATCAATACCATGGGCCTTGAGGGTATCTGCTGTCCGGCGTTTATTTGCACAGACCGCAATCGCGAGAGAGTTACACCCGATATTTCGTGACAGATCCTCAACGATCTTCGTATACCGTGCAAGCAGATGATCAGGTGCAATAACCAGTGCTTCCTCGCATGAGGGTGCCAGTCGGCGAAGCTCATCCGCAAAATCGGCACCTGGCGTTGGCATTTCAACCTCGTATCCTGACCGGGTAAAACTGTCACGTAGAGTGCGTAACATCGCTTCACCTTCTGGTGCCAGGGCAGGATCATGATGACTTGCATATTCTGCGAGGAGAACTCTCATTGTAGAACAGGTTAGAGTTCATCACGCATAATTCCCCTGATCAGTCATCCTCTTACTCTCTCCGGGTAATGTATTGGGTAATGGTACCCCGCATCCTGCTGACCAACGATGATGGTGTTAATTCAGAAGGTCTCTGGGCAGCATACGACGCATTGAAAGATATTGCAGAAGTTATCGTCTGCGCCCCGGCAACACAGCAGAGTGCAGTTGGGAGGTCAGTCTCCATCTTTGAACCCCTCAGGGTTAACGAAATATCCTACAATGGAGTGAAGGCATACTCAGTCGGAGGAAAACCTACTGATTCGGTAATCCTCGGTCTTTTTGCTTTAAATCTAAAACCGGACATGGTCGTTTCCGGGATAAACATCGGTGAAAATGTTTCAGCAGAGGCAATAACTACATCCGGAACTGTGGGCGCTGCTCTGGAAGCAGCAAACCAGGGGATACAGGCAGTTGCATTTTCACTACAGGTAGAGGATCAGGCAGAGAAGTTTGACAATCCGAAGTTTCCAGGTTCACGTTTTGATGGATCTAAAATGGTTGTCAGGGACGTCATTTCACGGATATTTACGCAGGGTTTCCCAAAGCACACCGATGTAGTCAATGTAAACATTCCATCAGTTATCAAAGGAGGGTACGAAGTGACCACTCTTGGAGAACGGCTCTTTGAGACTGGAGTGGAAAAACGACTTGACCCAAGGGGAAAACCGTATTACTGGATCAACGGACCTCTGATTGAGGATGCACCAGATGGAACTGATGTTCATGCGGTCAGGATGGGCAATATTTCAGTAACACCGATAACACTTGACTGCACTTCTTACAAGGCAACTTCTTGTTTTGGTGAACTTTTCTCAGGCAGCCCGGGCCAGCAGACTTAAGACATTCTGTTTCAAACCTGACCGGTAATGACGAAATCCGGGAATGGAAATCCGAAAGAGAATGCCGGATACAAGGCTGCCGAATATGTAAGCGATGGCATGATCGTCGGTCTCGGGACCGGTTCAACGGTTGCATACACGATGGATCGCTTAGCAGAGCGGATAAAGGGCGGTCTTCAGATTACAGGAGTTCCCACCTCTATTCAGACAGCAATGAAAGCCAGGGAAAGAGGAATTCCATTGGCCTCACTCGATGATGTATCAGAGATCGACATCACCATCGACGGGGCAGACCAGATCGATCCTTCACTCCGTTTGATAAAAGGCAGGGGTGCAGCGCAGGTCCGTGAGCGATGCGTGGCAGATGCATCCAAACGACTCATCATCGTTGCCGACTCATCCAAACTTTGTGATCAACTTTCAGGTCCGGTTCCGGTAGAGGTAATACCATTTGCTCTCGGGCATGTCATTCGCCGCCTTGAAGGAATGGGTGGTAGTGTTGTAGTCAGGGACGGAGTGAAAAAGGACGGACCTGTCCTCTCAGACAACGGAAATATCATTCTGGACTACCACTTCGGTCCCATAGATAATCCGCAGGTACTTGAAACAGAGATTAACAACATCCCAGGTGTCGTCGGATGCGGAATTATGGCCGAGTTTTCAGGTATTATGACGGTCATCGTCGGAGAGTGTGATGACTGTCGGATTCTGGGTATCAAAGAGGTGTAAGTTAATACCCTGACTCGTGAACGAGTTTTCTGACGTTCTCGATCAGATCAATCCTGGAAGTATACTCCTCTTCCTTCTCTTTTTTGATATCATCAAGAATGGTATCGATTGAGGCTGCGAGTTGGTAGAGTTTTACCGGTCTGCCTTTATTTTCTGTAATAAGGCTCGCAACTTTCGCCCATCCCTGACCGATCAGATAATTGATGGCGATACTCACTTCAGGCTGCCTCAGCAGAGTTCCACGCTCGATATCACGTGAGGTCTGATCCGAACGACCAAACAGGAAGACCAGAACGCGTGCATGGTTCTGCCTGACTCCCGCCCTGGTGAGCATCAGTGTGATCTCTTCTTCCCGGGTCGAAAAAAGACCTTCCTGATCAGCATCCACGATTTGACTTTCAGCAGAAGAATGCATATGCAGATACTGAAGTCTCTTTTATTGTATTTAAAAATATACAAATATAAATATTAAAAAAAGAGAACTAATTATCGATTTTTAGAGTAAACCAAGCCCTTTAAGGTCATCTACGATCTTGAGAACTGCACGTCTGGCATCTTCTGCAACCTTGCCCCCGGTGATGATCAGTTTTCCTGATCCAAACAAGAGCACAACTACCTTTGGGTCATCAAGCCGGTAAACAAGACCCGGGAACTGTTCTGGCTCATACTCGATCTTCTCAAGATTGAAGCCGACCGCGATCTTGTTGAGGTTGATCCCAGCACCAAGATCTGCCGACGTTACGATGTTCTGAACCTTGTACGTCAGCCCGGTCGGAATCTCAATCCCGAGGTTGCGAAGCAGATCACCAAGGATATCCAGACCGCGTGTCAGGCTCTCCATGCTTTTTGCACCGGTCAGAACAACCTTGCCTGATCCAAAGACCAAAGCCGCTATCTTTGGATCCTGCATTCTGATAACCACCCCCGGGAATCGTTTCTTATTATACTCGGCGTCCTTGATGCTGGAGGCGATCTGAGGCAGGTTGAGGGAATCGGTAATCTTCGCGGATGCAACTATATTTTCAATCCGCAAAGAGTTCTCTGGACTGCCAGTCATATTTATAAATGTAATAAATCAGTATATAAAGAGTTGGATAGATTATTCTTCCAGGGTTGAGACATCACCCGGATCCATGCCCATCTCCCGTGCCTTGAGAACTCTCCGCATGATCTTTCCACTTCGTGTCTTTGGAAGGGTTTCGACAAACTCAAGTTCTGCAGGCACAGAGATCGGGCCGAGCATCATCCTGACATGGTACTTGAGATCGTGGATGAGCTTCGGGGTTGGTGTAATCCCGTTGCGCAGTATCACAAACGCCTTGATGAGGTTGCCTTTCAGGTCATCAGGCTTTCCGATCGCAGCAGCCTCAGCAACCGAACTGTGCGAGACCAGGGCACTTTCAATCTCGGCTGTTCCAACATTATGCCCGGCCACGATGATGATATCATCAGACCTGCCAAGAAGCATGATGTACCCATCTTCATCTTTTACAGCAAGATCGTTGGTGCTGTAAAAGTGATCCTTGCCAAAGTTCCAGTATCCCCTGTACCGCTCCTCGTTCTGGTGTACCATCTGCATCATCGACGGCCACGGCTCTTTGATAGCAAGGAACCCTGTTGTTCCGGGTGGCACCGGCTCACCCTCGTCATTGACCACATCTGCCACCACCCCAGGAATTGGTTTTCCCGCAAACCCGGGTTTCATCGGTTCACCTACCATGGTGGTGATCATATGCATGCCGGTCTCGGTCTGCCACCAGGTATCAAGGATCGGACAGTGATCTTTGCCGATGTTGTGGTAAAACCACTCAAACGCTTCAGGATTCAGGGGTTCTCCAACCGATCCAAGGATCCGCAGTGAAGAGAGATCAGCTTTGTCTGGATACTCGGCTCCGACCTTCATGAACATCCTGATAGCAGTCGGTGCAGTGTAGAAGATAGAGACACCATACTCCTCGATGAGCCTCCACCAGATCCCGGGGTCCGGGTAATCAGGAGTGTATTCGGTCATGAAGATCGTTCCTCCGACAAGCAGAGGACCGTAGGTACCGTAGGTATGCCCTGTAATCCAACCGGGATCGGCAGTGCACCAGTAGAGATCGTTCTCCTGCAGGGTAAGAACGTATTTGGTTGTGTAGTATGCCCCGACCATGTATCCGCCTGCAGCATGCACGATTCCTTTCGGTGCACCAGTAGTCCCTGACGTGTACAGGATGAAGAGTGGATCTTCCGACCCTACCGGCTCGGCTGGACAATGGCGTGGTGAAGCACTCATGAGTTCTTCATAATCTATCTCAAGATCATCCAGAAGCCCGACCTTCGGCTCCTGCGTCCTCAGGACAACGACTTTCTCAACCATCGGAGCATTGATGATCGCCTCTTCAACGATAGGCTTGAGGGGGAGGCTTCCTCCGCGTCGCACCGTTGCATCTGCGGTAATGACCACCTTTGACTGTGAACCGGTGATGCGTTCGTTGAGTGCTTTTGCCCCGTACCCGGCAAACACCACCGTATGCACTGCCCCGATCCTGGCACAGGCAAGCATGGCGACAACCATCTCAGGCACTGCAGGCATGTAAATACATACGCGATCTCCTTTCGTAACACCGAGGGATTTGAGCCCGTTTGCAAATCTCATCACATCCTTGTGAAGTTGATAGTACGTCAGTATGCGTTCACGGTTATTTTCCCCAACCCAGCATATGGCTACTTTATTACGTCGATCGTTGTTCAGGTGGCGCTCAAGACAGTTGTATGTGATATTAAGTTTTGCATCGGTGAACCACCGGGCAAACGGGTGCTCCCATATCCTTACCTTATCCCAGGGTTTAAACCAGAGAAGGTCTGAAGCTATGCGTCGCCAGAATGCATCAGGATCCTTTGTAAACTCCTGATATTCATGAGAGTAATTGTGAATCTTTGCCGTCTCCTTGTATGACGGATCCGGGTAGTAGATAGTTCCTGACATATTACCATCTCCAGGATGCAGAACTGCACATCCAATCTATCATCATTTATCATGGACAATTCCTAATAGTCTTTCCTGACTCTTTTCATTCATCATGAACAATAATTACAATTGTTTATATGGAATGGTGGTTCACAGAATAGGTACGAAAGTGACGAACTTGACATCGTCATTTGTAGAACTTCGCTGATCTACAGAGACGGCAGAGTTCTGATGATATGAGGTTGATTCATGGCAGAATGGATGCTTAGTGAGGCTGAGGGGTATGATCTCCTCAACAGGTATGGAATTCCGACTCCCAAGTATAGGATTGTTACCCGTGCCGAGGATGCCGGAGAGGCTGCAGAAGCCATCGGTTTCCCGGTAGTAATGAAGATCATCTCACCCCAGATCATTCACAAGAGTGATGCAGGTGGAGTCATCGTCGGAGTAGGTACCAAGGAAGCAGCCCAGTCGGCCTTTAACCTGATCGTCTCAGGTGCCAGGGCTTACAATCCCCAGGCTGAGATCTCCGGTGTTATTGTCGAGAACCAGGCTTCCCCTGGTCTTGAACTGATCATCGGAGGAAAGACTGATCCAACGTTTGGCAAAGTGATCACCTTTGGTGTCGGTGGAACCCTCGTCGAACTGATGAAGGATGTTACGCTCAGAATCCTTCCGATTGATGAGGAAGAGATCAGGGCAATGGTCAAGGAGATCAACTCGTATCCGCTTATCACCGGGTACCGTGGCTCCAAACCTAAAGACGAAGAGGTTCTTATCCAGATCATCAAGAACATCTGCAAGATGTTCCTTGACCAGACCGAACTCAGGGAGTTTGATGTCAACCCGATCAGACTTTATGATTCAGGTGCCTGTGCAGTCGATGCACGGGTCATCATGGATGACAACATCCAGATGCTCGAGAGCGACACCAGGATGGAGGTCCCGATCGATTACTTCAAACCAAAATCCGTGGCTGTGATCGGGGCATCAGACGAGAAGACTAAGATGGGGTATGCAGTTATGCACAACCTTCTGCACTTCCCGGGAAAGGTCTACCCTATCAACAACAAACGTGATTCGATCCAGGGCCTTCAGGCATATCCAACCATCCTTGATGTCCCTGAAGAGTCTGTGGATCTCGCGGTTATCACCGTCCCTGCCAGGCACGTTCCTGGTGTCATGGAAGAGTGTGGAAAGAAAGGCGTTAAGATAGCGGTCATAATCACAGCCGGTTTCAAGGAGATGAGCGAGGAAGGCCATATGCTTGAAGACCGGATTGTCCAGATCGCCCACAAGTACGGAACCCGTATCGTCGGTCCGAACTGCCTTGGCCTCATCATTCCACCGATCGGTCTCGATACCACATATGTGGCACAGTCACCAAACCCGGGTAACATCGCATTCATCTCCCAAAGTGGTGCTATCGTCAACACAGTGGTTGACTTCTCTCTTACAAAGGACATCGGGTTCTCGATGGTGGTATCGGTTGGAAACCAGGCTGACCTGAACTTCTTTGACTACCTTCGTGCTGCAGCAGCAGATCCAAGTACAGATGTCATCATCACGTACATCGAGCAGATCAAGAATGGCAAGGCATTCATGGAGGTCGTCAGTGAGGTCACAAGACATAAACCGGTCGTTGCCCTGAAGGCAGGATCTTCAGCACGTGGCCAGGCAGCAGCTGCTTCTCACACCGGTTCACTCTCGGGATCTTATGATGTGTATATGGAAGCATTCAGAAAATCAGGAGTTCTGGTTGTCCACACCCTTACCGGTGCATTCCATGCAGCAGAGATGCTCTCTCATCCGAAACGTTACCCGAAAGGTCGCAGAGCAATCGTGGTCACCAATGCAGGAGGGTTTGCTGTGCTCTCATCAGACTATGCTGAGCGGTACGGAATCAAACTCATCGATCTGCCTGACTACCTCATCAAAGAGATGAACGAGTTCATGCCCGAGTTCTGGAACAAGGGTAATCCAATTGATCTGATTGGTGATGCAAGCGAGGAGCGGTTCAGGAAGACCTTCGAAGTTCTGGCAAAGAATGATGCACTCTGGGATATGTGTTTCATCGTCGGATTCCCGAATAACATCTTGAGTTCAGAGCAGATGGCAAATCAGATCCTGAAATTCTCAAGTTCAACCGACAAGAGACTTATTCCCACATTACTCGGTGGTGAGTCGATGAACAGGGGCCGAAAGATTTTGCATGCCCACAACATCCCAAGCTTTGAAGAACTTGACTTCACCTACCGGGTTGTCGGCAGACTTCTCTGGCAGATGTACCGTGTCAAGGCCCAGGGTCTCTACTAACCCATCTTTTTTCCGACTGATATATCCCAAAGTACGAGTACACTGACCAACACGCACTAAAAATCTATATAAAAAAGTGAATGAGCCCGGAATTTATCTGAACTTCATCCTTGTGGAGTTGACTGAAAAGATCAGCAGAAGACCCATGATAAGTCCGAAGATCGGGAAGGGTGTATGCCGGGTAAGCGGATTTGACAATTGAGGATTGAGGGAGATGGCCTTTTCATACATCTGCCCAGCCTCTCCTGTCTCTCCAAGAGCTTTTAACGCATCCCCTTTCGCATGCCATGCACTTGCATCAGAGGGATCCTTCAGGATAGCCCGATCAAGGGCGTCGATTGCTGCCTGGTACATCCCGTTCTCATAATAGGTGAGTCCCTTCACAGACCACTGCTTACTCGTCAGAGAGTCATTTTCAGATGCCCTGGTAAAGGCCTCCTGGGCCGACTCATTCTGCCCCATCTTCTCAAGAAGGCTTCCTTTGTTGAACCAGGCTTCTGAAAATTTTGGATTCAGTTCCACTGCTTTGTCAAAGGCTTTCAAGGCATCCTCGTTTCTCCCGAGTTCAGACAATGAACGGCCCTTGTTGTTGTATACACTGATAAACTGTGTATCAAGAGCCAGTGCTTTATCATAAGCCTCAAGTGCCTCCTCATATCTCCGGAGATAAAACAGAGAAACACCTTTTCCGTTCCATGCCTGTGCATATGTAGGATCCAGTTCTGCAGACTTTGTATAGGCATCAAGTGCCTCCTGATACTTCCCTGCGGATACGAGGTTATTTCCGTCTGTATCCAGGTTGATCGCAGCCTTGTCAGCAGATACAACAAGACCCAAAGAGGCCAGCATAAGAAGGATCAACAGTAATGAAAAATACTTCACAAACGCTCATTTCATTTATTATTATTAATAATGAGCAGAATCGAAATAGGAAATGATTCAGGTACGAGAAAAAGGAAAATTGGATGATAAATAACTATTTCAAACCGTAATCAGAATGGTGAAATTTGGTTGAAAGGGTGATTAATCGTACTCTCTCCAGGTCTTGGAACATTTTGTGCAGCGGAAGAATCTGACTTCACTCTCATCAGCAGACCTGAGCTGACGGAGCCACCATTCGGCTTCATTGTTACCACATTCCGGACATCTGATGGCAATGGTCGGGAGGGTATGGATTTTCTCGGTGTCATCTACGATGACGATCTCTTTCTCTTTTCTTTTGTCAACCTTGGTCATCAGATTTCCGGGCGCATCATCCTTTGTCCATCCACAGCCCGGACAGACAAAAGAACCACTCTGATTTTTGAGCATTCTTCCGCACTTTAAACAGAACATCATATAGGTATCAGACCAGAAAGTATTTCAGGCTTTTATCTTATCAATAGCGCTTCATTCAATTCCACGACCAAATTGCCGACTTTTTTTCAGGTACGAACAATAAGTACTGAATGATTATCTGGAGACAGGACATATACAAGAGTCAGATGCTTGAATTGTTCGTCCCCCTCTCCTGCTTATTCTTTCTTCTCTCGCTGATTCCCGGGAGGCATCAGAAGTATACCGCTATCATCGCCTGGATCTCCATCGTCTGTGTGCTGATCAGTGGTGTTCCTGCCTGGATTGAGGAGACAAACCTGCTATATCCGGTAATGGCAGCACTTTCACTCCCGTTTCTTTGGGCAACGATCAGAATGCTCCTTCAGGATCAGGTTGTCGTGTACCAGTTGACACGGGCAGCAGGTGTCTCGTTTCTTATCTATGCCCCGTTTGCATTTTATGAGCCACTCGGAAATGCCCTCATCAGTATCGTGGTAAAACAGACAGGACTGTTCCTGAGTTTCTTCAGATTCCCCTTTGATCAGGTGCTCTGGAACACACTGCAACACGGACACTTCAGGGTTGAGATTATCCTTGCATGCACAGGCATACAGGCTATCGCGATCATGCTCGGCGTTGCGGCAGCAGTCCCGACCACATGGAAACAAAAAGGCATGGCATTTCTACTCATTGTTCCCACAGTATACATCCTCAATCTGTTCAGAAACACCGGGGTAGTGATTGCATACACAGAACAGTGGTTCACCTGGCTTCCAGATATTACCGGAAACCCTGAACCAGGATATGCAAGTTTCTTCTGGGCCCACAATATCATTGCAGAAGGGCTTGCACTTGTATTTCTGATCATCCTCGCCTATGAACTCTTCAGGCTGATACCTACCCTGGCAGACTTTGCAGCAGACCTGATAGACGCATACCGGGTTGAAGTTATGAATATCGCCGGTAAAGGTAGATAATCCGCTCCAGAGCCGAAAGATTCGTACATATTGCGATAATAATAACTGAAACCCAGATATACCCGACGAGACCCCCGAGTCCAAGTATCAGAAGCGTCTCAGGTCTGCCAAAGAAACCCACTCCCTCAAGGGGATCTTCTATCTTTCCAGCCCGACGCTCACTAAACCCGATCTCCGCATACGTTACCGGTTTGATGAATGTGTTCATCAGAGAACCGGTTACTGCAAGTGCCACAATGGCAAAATCCCATGTTGAAGGACCAGGGATGATCCGTGTGATGATGGGGGTTGCAGAGATTCCCACTCCGATGATCACAATGGCATCGGTATATTTATCGGCAATCCAGTCAAATACCGCACCAAACCGGGTCTCCCGACCAGATCTTCGTGCAACAGTCCCGTCAATGAGATCCAGGACTGCGGAAATGAACAGGAAAATACTGCCAGGAAGAAAGGCACTCATGGCATAACAGGCAGCACAGGCAACTCCTGCAAGAAGCGAGAGAACCGTTACCATATTCGGAGAGATGCCAAGTTTTAGAAAAAACCCGGAGAGCGGCTCAACATACCCGATGAAACGGTAGCGAAAAGCGGTTATATTCATCCTATATTGTCCCTCACCCCATCTTCCGGTTCAGAAGAACTGAACAGTTGAGACAGGATTGGTAGTACTCAGAAGAAGTCAGATCGGTTATGCTTTGTGTCATGAACTTTTCCACAGAAAACCGAGGAGGATAGGGGCAGTCATGCATGGATCATGGTGAGCATCATCTTAAAGGGGATCGAAGCATGGACTGCATGAGGAATAGTAGCAGGAAGAATGATCATATCACCAGATCCAACCTGGAAGTTCTCACCGGCAAGGGTTACTTCGGCTGCACCTTCAAGAACCTGAAGCACGGCATCGAACGGGGCTGTGTGCTCTGACAAACCCGATCCTGCTGCAAACGCGAACATGGTGATTGTTCCCTGGGGTGTATATGTTATCATCCGGCTCACGACGCTTCCATCCTGGTATCTGACCAATTCTGTCGGTTTGAGTATCTTCCCCTTCATGTCCTGAAGTTCTTCTCCCATACCGAGAGATCAGACAGCGAAACTATTTTACCTCTCCGATCGGGAGGCTGAGAGAACCTGGTGCCAAGGACCAGTTTAAATTGGGCTCACTACCAATAGTGATGGTACGAATGTCTGGAGATCAGAACCGTCCTCATGTTGTACTCGTCTCTGAGGTGACTGTTGACGGAAAATTAACTGTGACCCGGGGTGCCTCATCCAAGCTTCTTATGCAGTTTATGTCACATGAGGCTGAGGTCCTGCTCCACCGAATCAGGGCTGATTCTGATGCAATCATGGTCGGGTCAAATACCATACGGATCGACAACTCATTCCTGACCGTGAGGCATGTCCAGGGAAAGAACCCGATTCGGGTAATCCCCTCCTCACGTGCAGATATATCACCCGATGCCAACGTGCTTTCACCAGACTCACCAACCATCATAGCGGTCAGCAAGCAGGCTGATGAGGAAAAGATTGCAGTACTCAGAGAGAAAGGGGTAATCATCGAGATTACAGGAGAAGAAAAGGTCGATCTCGCTCTATTACTGACCCGTCTCTCATCAGTCTATGGGGTCAGGCAACTGATGATCGAGGGTGGTTCAACATTGAACGGGCAGATGTTCTCTCTTGGTCTTATTGATGAGATAGTTCTCATCCACCTTCCGTTCATTGCAGGAGGTACTGACACACCCTCCCTGGTCGGCGGGCTTCCAACACGATCTGTGGACGACCTTATCAGGCTTGAACTGAAGAAAAATTATCTTGCCGGTGAGAACCTGATCACCGAATATACAGTTCGCCGGACCTGAATTGTGTGTTGTGGAGATCTGATCAGATCATCCTGATTGGATCTGTCTTCATGATCTCACGGAGCAGGGTGGTTGCATACTGACCTGGCTGAAGTGAGAACGAGAATATCATCCTGTTTTCATCCTTTTTAATATCAATATCCGAATTGATCAGGATTGACCTTGGTGCACCAGAGAATCTGGTCTCCAGAAATGTTGATGCAGTCCCGAACATTTCACTGGTGATTCCTTCCTCCTCCATCAGCCAGGCCATGTTCCGATCATCGGGCCCGGCAGCTTCAACAGGTTCAGAACCATGCATGAAGATTGCGAGCCGGCACCTATCCCGCTTCACCTGCATGGCTGCCATCCTGGCCGTCCCTGCAGTGACAATGTCAGAGCGGCCATCCGGATACACAATCCGATCCCCTTCTCTCGGATCGTCAAGACCCCTTCCCTCCTCGATCCTCATGCTCAGGGCACGGTTGAAGAGCCAGGACTGAACTGCACTTACAAACATGGATCTGAGAGTTCTTGGGAAGGCATGAAAAGCACCTGCAAAATCCCCGGGCCTGCTCACCAGATGGTGAAGCAACGACCGTTCAAGTGAGAGACGGACCGGGATTCTGTGAAGAGATTCTTTGGCATCACCAGTCTCGGCATAGTATCTCCGTCCCTCGGCATACTCTCCGCTCTCTCCTGTGGAAGGAGTGCTCACAAAAGTTTTGACAGCATCCTCGTATGAACCACGAAGGATGTCAAGCCCGGTAAGGTGGGTGACCGGCCGCTGAACACCAAACCGCTGGTACCCGAAGTAATTTGGGACTCCTCCTGATAGTCCTGTTAGAATATCCTGCGGATCTGAATCAGGTTTCAGCAGTTCAAAATCAGCAAGTGATATCTGAAACTGGTTCCCTTTGAGATCGCCGAGCGAGATCTGATGTTCAGACGCACCGACCGGTTCAATGGTCATGTCAGGGATCACAAGAGCCTGGATGACAGCAGGGTCAGCCTTATAGATAGAGATATACTGGGTGGTAACCGCTCGTTTGTCCTTGGTTCCGGCAAACCCGATCCTCTGGTGGCTCATCCCGAGCCGCCCTGCGATCTCCTTGATCGCACGCTGCTGATCCCAGTTCTTCTTGGTCAGCCTGCAGATCAGGTACGGACCAGTCCCGGATGGTACAGGGGTTTCTGCAATCTCCTCGACCAAAAAATCTTCAGGTTCTGCCTTGAGGCGCCCTCCAATACCATCCTGATCTGATATGTACCAGGAAAGGCCTAACGTATGGTCAATGGGAAACGGACTTTTTCTCATAAAAGAGTAAGATTTCCCGTTATTTTATCAAGTTCTTCGCTCTTTGCCGGGCCAAGCCCGAGGGCAGTGATCGTGCCGGGAGGAATCTCGGTCATTCCTGCATCCTGGATCAGGGCTGCCGAAATACCTGCAGCCTCAGCGATGCTTTTCATCTCGAAGAGGGTACGCTCATCGTTGGCCTTCAGCACTACCTTCTTCTGACCTTCGTTCATCCATGCTTTCTTTGAGGAGGCATCCGCTTTCTCATAAGCTACGATTGCAGCATGACCGGCCTGGGCACACTTCTTCCCACAACTCATCTTCACATCATTTCTGATGATAATACACTGCTTCCACCTGAACTCGGGTTCCCGGACCATATCCTAACCCATTAGGTCTTCCTGACCATAATGATGCAGGAAGTTCAGAGGATTCATAGGTCAGAGCATCAGATACTGAGGCAGTATGGACCGGAATTATGATGTCGTGGTGGTTGGCGCAGGACCGGCAGGCTCAGCTGCTGCAGAGTCGTGTGCAAAGGCCGGCCTCAGTGTCCTGCTCATAGAAGAGCAGGCACACATCGGTGTTCCGGTTCAGTGTGCAGGTCTGCTCTCATGCTCAGCATTTGATGAATGCAGGGTCAGCACCCGTTCGGTCCTGAACACCGTATCAGGAGCAACGGTTACTACCGAGAATGCGACGCTCTCCTTTGATGCCGGGAAGACGAAAGCATACGTGGTTGACAGGGCCCTTCTCGACCAGGAGATGGGATATGCAGCAGCTGATGCCGGTGCAGAGATCCAGCTCAAGACACTGGCATATGCTTTGGATCACCACCGGCACCGGCTGCAGGTAAGAGGACAACGGGGACTTGAGGAGATCAGATACCGGGTACTAATAGCAGCAGACGGACCAAGAGCAACAATAGGCAGGATGGCTGGATTACCCCGTGCTCCGGTGTATCTCTCGGGGCTGCAGTGCGACCTTGCCTATGAAACTGATCAGAATAAGGTTGCAATTTATCCAAACGCATCGCCGGAATTTTTTGGTTGGGTGATTCCGATGGGCGACGGACGTGCCAGGGTCGGAATGTGCGGCATAACCAATGTCAGGGAGAAGTTTGAACAGTTCATATCAGGGTTCGGATCACAACACGTTCAGTTCGTAAGTGGAACGATACCGCTTGGAACCCTGAAAAACACCGTTGCAGAAGGTATCATGGTAGCCGGTGACGCTGCAGCGATGGCAAAACCAACCTCTGGTGGTGGTGTATACACAGGGATCAGGGCTGCCCGTCATGCTGCGGCTGTAGCCACACTCGCCTGTGATGCAGAACAAACAGATCCTGCATTCCTCTCTGCTTATGAGAGACGATGGCGGGGTGACATCGGAAAAGAACTGAAGATTGGATATGCAGCATTCAAATATAGACAACAGATCACCCAGGCTGAGATGGAGCAGATCATCTCGGTGATGAGCAGCCCTGACATCAGGGATCTGATTGTTCAGAAAGGAGATATGGACAGGCCAGGAAGACTGCTCCAGTCCCTTCTCCTGCATCCCTCAATGTACAGAGCTGGAGGAATTTTTCTCAGGTCAGCTCTCAGATCAATTATCAGGTAAACAGGTTTATTGGGCAGCCGGAAGGAGAAGTGATCATGGCAGTATCCCAAAGCAGATTTGGACGTGGTTTTTTCATCAATATCTCCCACATCGTAACAAAATTCTCTCTCCCTCCGGACCGGGCATGGATGGGAGCACAGGATTACTTTTCAGATCTCATAATCCCTGCGCAATTTAAAGGAACCGAGATCGAAGAACTGGTTAGTATACTCAGACAACAGATTATGTGGCATCAGGCTGGCAGCCCTATGGATAAAGAACAGTATACTGAAGTGAGAAGGACGTTAAACCGCCTGCTCATTGCACTGGATCGAAAGATGGGGATATCAGATCCTGATATCGGAAGATATCACGAGTAATTCTGTAGAATAACGATTATTGTAACAAAAATTAAAATCCGATAACTCCCCTGAAGAAATTAATTGCTGCCCCCAGGTAATCACCCTGGGACATCTGGATACCCTGCAGGGCATTGAAGATATCAGAATTGTGGGGATCCTTTTCGAGTGCTTTGCTAAATGCATCTGCAGCTTCTTTCTTCTCTCCGTACATTGAATGGATCTCCCCTTTCTGCATATATGCCCGTCCATTATTCGGATTTAATTTCAGGCCCTCATCGA
This sequence comes from uncultured Methanospirillum sp., assembly GCF_963668475.1. Taxonomy (GTDB): domain Archaea; phylum Halobacteriota; class Methanomicrobia; order Methanomicrobiales; family Methanospirillaceae; genus Methanospirillum. The sequence continues at coordinate 3,599,682 of NZ_OY764544.1, read as the reverse complement.
TCTGATTCATCGCGGTCAGGTAATCGCCGAGTTTCCCGTTTGCATACCCGAGCGAAGCGATGACATCAGAATCATCTGGCAGAAGTTCTCTTGCCCTGGTGTATGCATCTTGGGCACTCTTGTACTCCTCAATCTTCAGGGCTGTGTAGCCCTTCCTCCGCCATGCCTCACCGGGGTCAGAACTTATCGTCATCACCTGATCGTAGACATCGAGGGTGTCCTTGTACCTCTTAAGTTTATATTCGATAACGGTCACCCGGTCCCATTCTCCGGTGAACCTGACATTTGAGGCTACCGACTGGTAATATGCCTCAACCGGCTCCATGTTCTGGGTGATCCTGGTATTTTTTATCCCCTGGTAGTACCAGAGATCGTTCTTCTGCATCGTGGTAAAGCCGCCATCATAGGAGTAGAAAGCGTCTTTATAATCCTGTTGTGCAAAATACGCATCCCCGGCAACGAACCACTGGGGAACATTGGTCATCTGGATCTTTTTAGCCGCAGATGCAGCAACGATCGCCCCGGTGTAATCCTTCTTATCCAGAAGCAGGTAACCCTTGTTGGCAAAGAATGAAGCCTGTTCAGGATCAACAGCAATCGCTTTATTAATTGCTTCAATCCCTTTTTCGGTCTCATTCATGTAGCGGTAGGTAACCCCGAGATTATTCCATGCAGTGGAATAATCCGGTTTCATTGTGGTGGCCTTCTGAAATGCAGTTACAGCATCAGGGTACTGCCCGCTCTTAGAGTAGGCGACACCTTGCACATTGTACTCGTTGGGATCTCCGGGCGCTAGTGCTGCCGCTTTGCCAAATGCCTCTACCGCTTTTGCCTGATCTCCAAGATTCCCCCACGACGTTCCGATGATATGCCAGGCAAAAGAACAACTTGAATTAACTGAAAGAAGGATCTCAGATGCGTTTATCGCTTCGGAATACTTTTCTGCGTTGTAAAAAATTAGTGCCCTGTACATAAGAGCGGTCTGGTTCTTTGGATCCTGGGCTAAAACCAGATCATTCTCCTTCACCAGATCTTCAATACTGACTGTATTATTCTGCATGACAGATGTATTTTCATCTGCTACAGACCAGTGTGGCATAAACAGGAGTATGATTAGCAAGAGTACAGGCAGGAGCGACCGCATTCAAAGACCTCCGAGTCAACCAGCCGGGGGGATGGTATGCATCTGTTCGGCGTATTATCCAAAAAAGATATGGGAATGTATCCCTGGTTACTGGCTCTTGTGCCCGGTGCAGGGATTGATGTCCTTGCCAAGACAGCCAACTGCATCAGCACGGCACCGCTGGCAGTGCGACATCTGCTTCACGTATGGTTTACATCGTTCCTGCATCGCAAGTTTTTCTTCTAGGGTCGGAGGCTTGATGTGTGCAAATTTTGCCTGTGAGATGAGCGGGATGATATTGTGGATGTATACACCCATGGAACTGATCTTCTTTGCTATCTCAAGGATCTGTGAATCATTGATCCCTGGAATGTACACCGTGTTTACCTTGACGAGCATCTTGCGCTCTACAGCAAGGCGGATACCCTCGATCTGTTTGCTGATGAGAAGTTCACCCATCTCCCTGCCTGAGTCATACCGCTTCCCCTGGTAGTTTATGAACTGATAGATCTCTGCTGCGACATCAGGATCCAGGGCGTTCATGGTAACGGTGACATTGGTAACCCCGTACTTTTCAAGGAGATCGATCTTGTCAGGGAGCAGAAGTCCGTTTGTGCTGACACAGAGGATCAGATCGGGAAATTTCTCATGGATCAGCCTGAATGTCTCGAATGTTGCATCATTGAAGAGGGGATCTCCAGGTCCTGCAATTCCGACGACCTTGATATACGGATGTTCAGCAATGATACCAGTGATCTTCTGAAGTGCCTGTTCAGGATTGAGTATCTCGCTGGTAACCCCGGGCCTGCTCTCGTTCACACAGTCAAACTTCCGGACACAATAGTTACACTGGATATTGCATTTGGGAGCGACCGGGAGATGTGCTCTCCCAAAGGTGTGACTAGCCTTCTCACTATAGCAGGGGTGCTCCTGAATCTTCCGCATCTGGTCAGGATCCCATTTTACGATGGTGCCGTCAACCTCTGCTTCCCGGTATGATTCATCAGGCATACGTATCTCTTACGTCTGACGTTCAGCTATTTATGATGCGGCATCCAGGAAACTCAGAACTATTCGGTTTTCCAAAGAGATACAAGGGGAAATCAGGAGATATCTGACCCGGGTTTCAGGCTGCAGAGTTTGTCCTCACCATACAGGGGAAGAGTCTGCTCACGGCCCCATCGTGTAAGAATCATCAGAATCATCTCTTCCCTGCTTATCTCCATCAACCCGGCTGCTGCATCAAGGGTTACAAGAAGCGGGAATGGAACCGGAACATTCACCGGAATGCTTTTTTCAGGTTCATGCTCTACTCCCCTGCCAGGTGAATGATCATCAGCCATCATCGTTCACCATGGTAAACACAGGTTTATGAGTTCTCCTGTTCTATCACCATCATATGACAGAAACAAAAGTCTCAGAGATCGATGATCGTGGGTGGGAGCATGCAGTAGAGAGAAACAGCGAGCCGGTTCTTGTGATGTTCTTCAGTCCGACCTGCAGGCACTGCACCCAGATGGAGCCGCATGTTGAGGAACTGGCACGAGAGTTCTCACCATCAGTCAGGTTCTTCAGGCTGAATATCCTTACGTCCGGCTGGATCGCCGAGCGGTATGGCGTCATGGCAACCCCGACATTTATCTACTTCTGCGGTGGTAAGCCAATCCAGACAAGAGTTGGTGCAGTCTTCCCTGCAATGCTGAAAAAAATGGTTGAGGAGATGGTGCAAAACGGTGACGAGTGCCGTCTGCGGTCTACCGAAATAGAATACGAAATTAGTGGTTATGGGTGATCAGGAGTTTCATTCTCCTGATCACCTGATATTGTAACAGATATCTCGGTCTCATCCTCTGCAGTCGTCTGGACAGGTGTCTCGATATCCCTGACCAGCCAGGTCAGCTCGAGAACACCGTTGTAAAATGTCCGGTTGCAGGAGGACTCAATCACGGGAGGAAGAACGGCCGAACTGCGATACCGGGTGGTTCCGTCATACCCAATTATGTGGAGGGTATTATCCTGAAACGCGATGCTGACATGTTCATTTGCAAGACCTTTCATCTCGCATGTAGCCATCACTCTGCCATCCCATTCTATGACCTCTATCTCGGGATGCTCAACATCCCGTCCCGGACCCCCTCCGCCAAATCCTCCGGGAAAGCCGGGGGGCATTCCACCTGCAAGGATGATGTTGACACCGATAACACCAGGGCGGATCTGCCCGGTGCCCAGTGTCTGGCCAAGGACCTTCTTCAGTAGTTCCTCGATATTCTTAAACTCTTCCGGTGGGGTATCACTCATGATTGTGGCGCTCTCCTTATTAGGTGGGGTTGTATCTCTTATCAAGTTCCTGTGTCTGCTTTTCTATGCTGGTAAAGTCTTTTATTGCTCCTCCATAGACCTTCGCCTTGAGATCCCTTATCTCACCCTCCGGGATTCCACGGTTTTCTGAAGAGGCAATGATGAATGCCGCCTTCTCCAAGATCTTTTTCTGATCCTGGTTATAGAGGATCTGCCAGGATTCCCGGGTATACCGTTCACGGGTAGTGTCATCTAGTGAACCTTTCACCCGACCGAATGCCTCCTCGAAGTGTCGGCTGGTGATCCTGACATTTGCTACCGCTTCTTCGAGTTCACGATCAGTTCTTCCGGCCATTAGTGCTATGAACTCGCGCATGGCTGCAAGCTTGGCCTCACGGATCAGGGCTTCGATGTCGGCACCAACATACCCCTCGGTCTTCTCCACCAACTGATTGATGGTGACATCAGCGGTGAGAAGTGTCCCTGCATCCTTCAGGTACACCTCGAAGATCTGTCTTCTCCCTTCTTTGTCCGGTGGGGGAACAAAGATGTGGCGCTCAAGCCTGCCAGGTCTCATCAATGCATCGTCCAACATGTCAGGTCTGTTGGTTGCCGCAATGATGGTCACGTTCTTGAGTTCTTCCATCCCATCCATCTCGGTCAGGATCTGCGAGACCACACTCTCGGTCACATGGGTAGCATCAGAGTAACTTCCCCGCTTCGGCACGAGCGAGTCGATCTCATCAAAGAAGATGATCGACGGTGCAGCCTGTCTCGCTTTGCGGAAGACCTCTCTGATCCCCTTCTCTGACTCACCAACCCACTTGGAGATCAGTTCAGGCCCTTTCACAGAGATGAAGTTGCATTCACTCTCGTGTGCAACTGCTTTCGCCATCAGAGTCTTCCCGGTACCGGGCGGACCAAAGAGCAGAATTCCTTTGGGTGTCTTGGTCTGCAGGTGACTGAAGATCTGCGGGTACCTGAGCGGCCACTCGACCGCCTCCTTCAGATCCTTCTTGACCTCTTCAAGACCACCGACCTGACCCCATGATACATCAGGTATCTCTATGAGCACCTCACGCATAGCTGAAGGTTCCACATGGGAGAGGGCAGCCTGGAAATCTCCCAGGGTTACCCGGATAGATGCAATGAGGCTCTTGTCGATCTTTCCCTCTTTCAGATCTTTCGGAGGAACCTTCTCGAGGCCTTTACGAAGGGCATGCATTGCAGCCTCTTTCACAGTCAGGCTGATGTCAGCACCGACAAACCCATGGGTCTGATTTGCAAACGGCTGAAGGAAGAGCCGTCTCTTGATCTGGTTCTCAACCTCCTCTTTCTGTGCTTTTACATCACTGAGCCTTCGTTCAATCTCCTCCCCTTCGTCTCCCTTCTTATTTTGACTCACCTCATCTGAAGATCGTCTTGCCTCAAGGCTTGTGATATCATCGTCAAGCCGGGAGATCTGCAACTTTTCATCGCGGGTCAGTTGATCTTCGCTGATAGTTACACCGGCGAGGTCAAGGGGCACACGCTGAGAATGGATCTGGAAGATCGCCATCCTTCCTGACACATCAGGAATTCCGATCTCGATCTCACGATCGAACCGGCCTCCCCGCCTCAATGCAGGGTCCAGGTTGTCAGGCAGGTTAGTTGCTGCTATCACAATGACCCTGCCCCGGCTCTTGAGCCCATCCATCAGGGCCAGGAGTTGGGCAACGATACGACGTTCAACCTCCCCTTTCGTATCCTCCCGCTTGGGCGCTATCGGGTCTATCTCATCTATGAAGATGATCGAAGGAGCATGCTCCTCTGCTTCTTCAAAGACCTCACGAAGTTTTCCTTCACTCTCCCCGTAATACTTGTTCATGATCTCGGGGCCTGAGAGGGTGATGAAGTGAGCATTCACCTCGTTTGCTACGGCTTTGGCGATCAGGGTTTTCCCGGTACCTGGCGGTCCGTAGAGGAGTACCCCTTTAGGCGGTTCGATACCGAGATGGTTGAAGAGATCGGGATTTCGCAGGGGAAGCTCGATCATCTCACGCACGAGCGAGAGTTCACGCCCGAGTCCACCGATGTCCTCGTAATGGACATCTGGGATATACTTCTCCTTCTCTCCTCCTTCACCGGACTGTGCTGCCGGTGATCCTGCCCTCCCAGATGAGGCAGATGCCTGTTTCCCTCCCCTTATCGCCGAGAATCTGGTATTTGGTGTAGAAATGGTGGCACCTTCAGGATCGGTGGAGGTGATCCTGACTACCGCATAGGTGGTCGGAGAACTCCAGATCGAACCACCAAAGGAACGTGCCCTGAAGAGATCATCAAATGGATCACGTTCAGCACCTTCCACCGGGATCGCTATATCTTTCCCTGTGAAGAGCAGATTTCCCTTGAGTTGTTCGGCAAGGAACTGTTCCAGTTCTCTTATGTCAAGGCCCTGAACATCCTGTATGATCTGAAATTCGGCCTTTTTTGCCTCCCTGGGTTCTGCCTTTCTGATGACAGCCTGCTCACGAATACCGACACCAGTTCTCCGCCTGATGTTCCCATCGATATAGATCACGTCAGCCCATGGGGAACTTGCCGGGGAGACGAGGGCATACGTCTTGTAAGCCCCCTCAATCTCAATCACATCACCACGGGAGAGTCCCAGTTTCTCCATTGTATCCCAGGATATCCGGGCAATGTCTTTTCCCTTGTCCTGCACCGGTGCTTCCTGAACAATTAGTGTAATGTCACGAGTTGTAGACATATGATAATCCTCTTTGTAAGATTCACCCTAAGTTACTCTCCAATAATATATAAAAGTGATTGAGACGCTGAAATTATTTCGGCACACAATATTCAGAATAATTCAATAAAAAATGTATAATGCTTGCAAATTGATACCTGATTAATATCGGAAGATACATTAATTGAAATTCCAATTAGGGGGAATTCAAAAAGATTCACACCAGCAACATGAAAAAAGATCTGGACTGAGTTACTGCTCTGCCCGGACCTGTTTGAGAAAGAGATCCAGATCCCGGGTCAGATCAGCAATCCTGGCAAAATTTTTCTCCTGCCAGAAGGTGATATCTCGGAGTTCGGAGACGATCAATCCGATACCTTCAGGTAACGGTGCAAGGAGGTTTATCTTATCGGCATGGTTCACAGCAACTGCTGCCCTCATCAGGATATCGCGTTGTGATCTAGGGTAGAGGAGCTCCCATGCTCCGATCTCAAATCCTTCAAGGGTTTTGCTTCCAAGGGTTCCTTTCACGGCCTCAAGGGCACGGGTGATCTGATCCTCCTGAATCCTGATCTGATACTGTTCTGCTGATTCTGCATCGAGTGAGAAGATCTCTTCAAGGACGATCAGTTTGAGTTCCCTGACAAAGGCCTGAATATCTGCGCCAACAAAGTACTGCATACGACCAGCCAGATCCTGAAGGCTGATTGAAGGATCGAGTAATTCTCTGATATCACCAAGATAGAGCGAGAGGATTGACTCACGGGCCAGAACATCAGGTGCAGGGATGTAGATGTGCTTCTCTATCCTGCCAGGCCTGAGGATGGCCGGATCCAGCATGTCAGGTCGGTTCGTTGCTGCAACCACAATGACGTCCTTCAGTTCCTCAATCCCATCCATCTCGGTGAGAATCTGTGAAAGCACACTCTCCCCCACCCTTGAGGTCCCGGACTGCTGCCCACGCTTCTGAACAAGGGCGTCGATCTCGTCGAAAAAGATGATGGCCGGGGCAGACTGCCGAGCCTTTCTGAACGCCTCACGGACTTGTTTTTCAGAGTCTCCAACCCATTTGGAGAGGAGTTCGGGCCCTTTGATCGCGATGAAGTTCATCCTGGATTTTGCTGCAATCGCTTTTGCAAGCAGGGTTTTTCCGGTCCCTGGAGGACCGAAGAGCAGGATTCCTTTCGGAGGTCTTATCTTCAGTTTTTCAAACGCTTCCTTTCGTTTGATCGGCCATTCAATCACCTTCTCGATCTCGTATTTTACCCTGTCAAGGCCTGCCACCATCTCCCAGGGGACTTCCGGGACCTCGATATACAGTTCCCTCATCGCAGAGGGCTCAACCGATTTACGTGCCTCGATGAAATCACGGTCAGAGATGACGAGGTTGTCGATCACCTCGGGAGGAACCTCCTGCCCTTCCTTCATCTGGACCATGATTCCACGAAGAGCATGCATCGCAGCCTCCTTACAGTGAAGGGCGATATCGGCACCGACAAATCCATAACTCAGTTCGGCATATGACTCGAGATCAACATCTGGTGCGAGTGGCATATTCCTGGTATGGACGTGGTAGATCTCAAGCCTCCCTGCCCGATCAGGGATACCGATCTCGATCTCCCTGTCAAACCTTCCTCCCCGCCGGAGAGCAGGATCTATGGCATCCGGGATGTTCGTGGCTGCAATAACAACCACCTGGCCCCTGGATGCAAGCCCGTCCATCATGGTAAGCAACTGGGCCGTCACCCGGCGTTCAACCTCACCGGATGTCTCCTGCCGTTTGGGTGCAATCGAGTCGATCTCGTCAATAAATATAATTGAAGGTGCTTTTTCCCGTGCTGAATCAAATATCTCTCGGATCTTCTTCTCAGAGTCACCGTAGTACTTGCTCATCACTTCAGGACCGGATAACGGGACAAAATGGGCATCTACCTCGCTTGCAACTGCTTTTGCAAGGAGTGTCTTCCCTGTCCCGGGTGGGCCGTAGAGAAGCACACCCTTGGGCGGATCGATCCCGAGCCGTTCAAACACCTTCGGGTACCGGAGAGGGATCTCGATCATCTCCCTTATCAGACTGATCTCACGAGACAGCCCACCGATATCCTCGTAGTGAATGACCGACTCTTCGTGCCTGACCTCTTCGGTCTGGTACGGAACATCGTGAAGGATGACTTCGGTGGAGAAGGTCACTACCCCGACACCTTTCGGCTCAAGCCTGGAGACAATGAAGTTGACTGTGTTGCCGATTAGGTCTATCCTGACGGTCTGTCCCTCAAGAACTGGCCGGCCCCGGAGTTTTTTAGCGAGCAGGATCTCCGGATTGTTGAGGGTGACACCGGTCACCGGCTGGAGCACAACCTTGTGAAGATCATGAGCCAGAACCCGTTTTACCAGTACCTTGTCATCGATACCGCACCCGGCATTACTACGTATCTCACCATCTATCGCAATCTCGCTTCTGCCATGACCAGTATTCTGGGTGCTCCAGGCAGCGGCCACCGCACGTTTTGCCCCCAGGAGTTCGACAAACTCACCATTCACGATCCCGAGTGCACGCATCACTGCCTGGTGGAGCCGTGCTATCCCTTTTCCCGCATCCTCCTCTGCAGCACGCTTGACCTCAAGTCTGATTCCCCCACTCTGGTTCATGACATACCCTGCCCCCTGTGAATAATCTCTTCCTCGGTCACGATGACCTCCATGCTGATATCATTTGCATCGGTAGGGAGCAAAGGCTCTTCCTGGCATGAGTAGGCAAGCCCGATGGTCCGAATGTGCCGGTTTTCTGAGAGAAACCGATCATAATACCCTGCTCCGTACCCAAGCCGTGCACCTGACCGGTCAAACCCAAGCATCGGGATAATGGCTGACGTCACATCAGCGGGATTTGCAGGGATCTCTGAACCGATAGGCTCTGGCACATGAAACGTGCTTGAGACAAGGCAGGAGGGATCCTGCAGATACGAAAGACGAAGACTTACATCTTCTTTCTGAATGATCGGAACAATGACCGGAATATCCTGGTCCAGAAGATACGAGATGATTCGGGAGGTTTCAACCTCAGGATCCTTGGCACAGTAGACAAGAACCTCTTCGCCGGGGATGATGACCTCTTTGAGGCATTCACAGATCTTCAGGCTCTTCTCCACCCGTTCCGCTTCTGACAATGCCCACCTGCGTTCCCGGAGAATATTCCGGAGTACTTCTTTACTGATTGGTATGGTTTTACCCCCTGCCGGGACTGTAGTATTCATATTGCGAAATAAATGAAAATTTAGAACGTCAGGTTTTCTCTGCCGTAGGTAATGATGCGATATCAGATTAAAAAAACTTAGAGGTTTGCACGAAAGACAACACCAACAATGAGCAACCAGATATCAGAAAAATGGGTTTTGAATGGGATTACTCAGCCTGCAACCAGTCGTAGAGAAACGCTGCAGCTACCGCACCCAGGATCGGACCGATCAGGTAGATAGGAAAGGTACCAAAATGATTGGTCCCACCAAGAATCAGATCACCAAGATACGGCCCGAAGGTTCGTGCTGGGTTGAGTGAAGAACCTGCAATATTGCCGGTTGTAGTGATAACACCACCAACAGTCAGACCAATGGCGAGTCCGGCAAATCCTGCCGGTGCCTGCCTGTCCACGGCCACACCCATGATGACCAGCATCAGGATGAATGTCCCGATGAATTCCGCGAGGACTGCCTGTCCCATACTGATACCTGGAAACGGGGCAGTTGCACCAAGACCACCGATGGTGACAGCGTCCATTCCGGCTGAAGCTGCAAAGAGAAAACTCCCGATTGCCGCACCAATTAACTGGGCTACGATGTACGCACCACAGTCTTGTAATGGGAACCGTTTGGTTGCCCAGAGAGCGATGGTTACCGCCGGGTTAATATGTGCACCGGATATTCGTCCAGTAGCATAGATAACTGCAGCAATAACGAATGCAAATGCAAGCCCGATGGCAAGCCAGTCGCCAAGACCCCCAAGAGCACCTATCCCGATGTTAAACGAGGAGGTTGGCTTCGTTCCCTGGCTGATCATCAGGGTGATCGCTGCTGCCCCTGCACCGAAATACACCAGCAGGGCTGTTCCTATTCCTTCGGCAACCGATCTCTTGAGGAGTGATACCATCGGGGTCACTCCTCTCTGACTGCTTCAGCACAGTCCCTGCAGAGAATCCTGGGTAGGGTTTTCTTCATCTTCTGTGCAGGGAATGGATATCCACCTTCCCAGACAGAACGCTCCTCACGGATTACATGATCCATGCAGAGCCCCATTCCACAGATGATGCAGATACCAACCGCCTCGGTTGTCTTCCCCTGTTTTGCGCAGACATAACATTTCATGTTCATCAACCTATACCGCTTCGCGGTACTGGCAGTATTCGTGTCTGAAGTCTGCACAGGATGCAGAAGCACAGTTCTTACAGATCCGTGCAGGGGCAGCGGGGATCTCTTTCTTAAGGGCAATGACATTGGTCATTAAGGTGGCAGTGATAGGTTCGCTCGTAAGCAGACAGGGATAATCCGCAAGTCTCATCAGGGCAGAGAGACGGACCGTGATGGCACAGGCTGGATAGGCATACCACTGTGGGTTGTTGAGGATCTCGTGTGTATACACCGGTGTGAGATCAATCGGAAGACCGGAGACAGTTGGCTTCAGATCCTTTCCTGAACCGTTTCTGATCTTGCGTGCACGGTCAAGTATTCCCCATCCCCGGTAGATCATGTCCATGAAGTCGCAGTTGTGCAGTTCTGCTGCAGCTCCTCTCGTCGGGTTGAGCTGGACATAGTTGTGATAGCGTTTCGTGAGCAGGTCAACGATCATCAGGGCGTTGAACCCATCCATCTCAAGAATATACTCAACAGCAGCTGCACTCGCACCGGTCGCTACCGAGACCAGCTGTTCAGGAGTCTTGAACTTGCCAACCGACGCCATCAAGCTGTTTTCAATAACATCAGTGACAGCCTCGATGATCCCCATCACCATGTCATCCTTGCACATGTTGAAGGTGGACTGGGAGATATGGTGTGCAACATCACCGACGCAGTACGCCGGAATCGTCACGATGTTAGCGTAGTGAACCTTGTCAGCGATTGCGGCCAGGACAAAGGGCTCCATCTTGGCCCTGTACTCCTGCATGTACTTCCTGCAGTCAAACGATTTCTGGCCCAGGGAATCCATGAGTTCTGCCTGTGCCAACACAGGATTTGTGTAGATCGAGGCGAGCATCTCGATCTCCTTTTTTGTTGCTGCTGCAAGGGTTTCACCTGACTCAACAGCATGTGCAAACACGTCACCAATTCCATAACTGGTGTTCATTCCCCATGATTTAGCAGCAAGGATGGCTTTCTTGTGGTCATCGGGAATCTTGGTTGCCTTGAGGATCTGGTTCACGACATTGCTGGTACTTCCAGGTATAAGAGCGAAGTCAACCACACAGGTAGGGCCATAAAATCCTGCATACCGTCTTGCTGACTCAAGGCCGATGATCGCTTCACTCTTACTAATCTGCTTGACAAACTCGGCCATACTCTTCTTGAATGCCGGGTCTTTGTCACAGAGGATCTCAAGGATCACCGGAGTCTGGTAATGCTCAACAAAGGGGTCGTCTTCCGGCCGGACCGTCTTGGTAAGGTTGGAGAGGATAGTATAGTGTGATTTTACCGACTCCTTGTGGAGATCGATAACGGACTTGCTCTGCCCTTCACCTGCCTTCATCCCGGAAACTGCATCGAGGTACGGCTTTGCGTCAGCCATCGAGAATTTAGTTCCGCGTTTCTTTTGTACTGTAGAGACGTCAGCCCGCTGTGCTGCCATCGCTTCCCGGATCATCTTCTCATATAATTCCTTCATGCTGGATCACTCCGCAGGAGTACCCCTGATAGAGGCTCTCTCCCAGACTGGACCACAGGAGAACATAGCCCCTTGAGTCGGGCTGGCCATATAGCAATGAATCAAAATTCATTCGCCTGCAGGCCCGGACCCGGACGGTTCAGGTACCCGCTGTCAGTTGACCAGTTATGCCTGCATACATATAAGGTTAAGCAGGAATTGCGGGTACATGAGAAGAAAAGGAAAATCAGCCCCAGATTGCAAGGTATGCTGAAAAAACAATCCAAGAGAATGCAGCAGTCAGCGGGATAGTGATGACCCATGCGGTTACAATCCGCCTGACAACACCCCAGTTGACAGACGAACTCCCCTGGGTTGCACCGACTCCCATGATGCACCCACTGATTGCGTGGGTGCTTGAGACCGGAACTCCGAAGAGAGTGACCAGAAGGAGGACGATTCCACCGCCGGTCTCTGCACAGAATCCCTGATACGGGCGAAGATGAGTGATACGTTTTGCCATCGTCTGAACGATCCTCCACCCGCCGGTAAGAGTGCCCAGTGATATTGCTGCACTTGAGAGGAGAATTACCCAGAGGGGCACAGAAAAGTCGGTCAACACCCCGGCTGTCACCAGCATGGCGGTGATGATACCCATTGCATGCTGTGCATCGTTGCTGCCATGACCGATACTGTAGAATGCTGATGATACGATCTGCAACTTGTTGAAGATATGATTCATCATTCTGTGATCTTTGTTTCTGCAGATCCTGATCACGAGACAGCCGAGCAGAAATGCCAGCGCAAGCCCGAGAGACGGGGAGATCACGATGAAAAGGACGATACTGATAATTCCGGAAATCGGGAGGAGGTGAAGGGCGATGCAGAGTGGGATCGAAAACACAAACCCGAAGTATCCACCAAGTCCTGCATACATCTTCAGGTTCTCTTCCTTGTTCCACCGTGCAAGAAGTGTCAGAATAACTGCACCTGCGATGATTCCGGCAATTCCATACCAGACCAGGCCTTCAAGGATCTGAAGAGTCGGGAGAATCACAACCGAATACCCACCATAGGCCACGGCTGCCCCGATGAGCCCGCCGATCATGGCATGGGTGGATGATATGGGAATACCGATGTACGCAGTAAAGTAGATCCAGAACGAGGCAACCAGAATCCCAATAATAATCACCTCAAGAGTCAGCCATCCAGGGACAATGATCCCTTTTCCGATCGTCTTTGCAATGGCGGTTGTGAAGAAGAGCGGACCTATAAGGTTGAAGAAGGCTGCAAGAGCCACTGCCTGAACTGGCGTGAGAACCCTGGTTGCAACAATTGTAGATATTGAGTTTGCAGCGTCGTGCAGCCCGTTCAAAAAGTTAAAGAGGAGTGCCACGGCGATGCCGATGATGAGGATTGGCTCCATCTGAATCACGAGTGACGGATGCTGATATCAGAGAGGACGTTTGTGACATCTTCGCATTTATCTGTCGCTGTCTCCAGGCATTCGTAGATATCTTTGAGTTTGATCATCATCACCGGGTCATTGCCCATGAAGAGATGTTTGATTGATTTGGAGAGGAGATCATCGGCAAGGTTCTCAAGCCGGTTGACCTCGATTCCGCATGAGTCCAGTTTTGGCAGATCCTTGGTCGATCTGATCAATTTGACTCCATTCTCAAGTTGAATAACCGATAGGCGTATCAGTTGTGCGAAGTCCTGCATGTAATTGTCGAACTCAAGGACGCCGTAGTTGATCATCTTCTCTGCAGAATCGTCTACATAGTCCAGAATGTCATCCAGTGCCGAAGCAAGACGCGAGATCTCCAGAGGATCGAGCGGTGTGATGAATGTCCGGTTCAGGTTCTCATATATCTCGTGAGTGATCTGGTCACCCTGATGCTCGAGTTCTTTAATCTTCTTAAAGGCGATCTCCCGATCCTGCTGGTTGTTCACCATCGACTCGAGTTCTTCGGCGGATATGACGACAATACGGGCTAAACGCTCGAAGAGGTCAAAAAACACCTTATCTTGAGGTATGAGCCACTCTTTGATCCCCACGGTATCGCAATAAATGTCTTCTGATATGCTAAATATGCTCCGTTCTGTTCGTCAGATGAGAGAGACCAGTGCCGTACCCTGGTGACGATTATAACCAACCGGCCATTTATATGCAAACAAAATTAAAAAAAAAATAAAAAACCGGTCCGGAAGTCAGAGGGGCTGGCAAAAACTGACAGCATTCTGCACTGCCTCTTCAGGTGTATGGCAGGGAGTCAGGCCCGGAATATCCCAGGTATCAATTCCGAAGACTGGCTTTCCAATCCTGAGTGCTACCCCGATCTCAGAGAGTGTGCCATAACTTCCAGCTACCGCGATGACTGCATCTGCAGACTCGACGAGGACTACATTTCTAGCCTGGCCCATCTGCGTTTTGACAGCAACATCAAGGTACAGGTTTCCTTCTGAACCAGGAAGAATACCCACAACAAGCCCCCCGGCTTCGTGAGCGCCCCTGCTTGCAGCCTCCATGACCCCGCCTCTGCCACCGGTCAAAAGGATACAGCCCTCATCTGCGATCAGGCTACCCACCCTGAACGCAAGATCCTGAACATGCTGATCTGCTTCTGCAGCACCAATGACTGCAATCTGGAACTTCTTCCTACCAGTTTCCATTTTTTCAGGAAACAAAGATATCTCACTCATGAGGTGATTGCTCCCATGACCTGCATGAACTGGTCAGGGGGTACTGTGGCAATGTCGGGATAGGAAATGTTCGGGAGATTGTAGCATTTCATAGTCTGGTACTCAAGCCAGGTTCCATACAACGATAGGGCAGCTGTACGAGTCGGTACATCCTGTCCGAACTTTTCTGAACTCCGGTTCAATGTCATGACACCGTCAATAACCTTCGTGCATCGGACAACCCCGTTCTGGTACTCAGTCCGCAGGTTGCTCACCGGGGGAGAGAGTAAGTATCCATTCGTCTCGTTGATGTTCTTGTTCAGCCGTATCCTGGCATAATCTGCTGTCAGATTCAGCATCTGGGGGAGATCAGTTCCGAATGTTGCCGAACTGTCCATACGGCCCTTGATGTCAAAGAGATCAGGAATCCAGTACTGGTTCATCAGGAACAGAAACTGCTGATCGCCTGAAGCGGCCTGGACACGCGAAGAGTTTACCTGAGTAGGTGGATTTTTGTTAGAGGCATTGACTTGGGCCGGGACAACCGAAGCCGCGGTTGCATTTGCATGTACTGTCGGAGTAGTTTGCGTGGGAGATGTATTTACAACAGGAATAAGAGCCTTGGTTGACTGATTCTGCAGAGGGGCAGAAGCAGCAGATACAAACGAGGTGAATAAGACAAATAATATGAGTATTGCGAAAATAGCAGATAATATTCTCATCAATTGTATGTTGATGTCAGGTATGATAATATTTCGTTTCCGAAATTTTTAGATCTACACCCAGGGTTGATATTGTATTAGAAGAAGCGGATAAATATGTTTACTCATTGATTATTAATATTTGCAACGCATCTTGATATGTAAGGCATTCCATAAACAATAGCAAGTATTCCATCTGATTTTCCTCATAAATCTTCAACTCAATAGATGAAAAACCGAGTGACAAACCCGATACATGAATAATCAGGCAGACGTTCCCGCTATTGCACATGAACGGGTGCTTCATGTGGATGATGAGCCGATGATCTGCGACGTGACCAGACTGTGCCTTGAACGGGGGGGACGATTCAGGGTTGATGTGGTCTACAACGCAGAAGAAGCTCTTGCTCTCCTGAGATCAGGCTCTTATTCGTGTGTAATTTCAGATTATGAGATGCCCACAATGAACGGGATCGAACTCCTAAAGGAGATCCGTTCATTTGATCCTGAAATACCCTTCATCCTCTTCAGCGGTCGTGGTAAAGAGACCGTAGTTATCGAGGCTATCAATACAGGTGCAGACTTTTTTATCCAGAAAGGAGGGGATACAAAGACCCTCTTTGCCGAACTTAATCATAAGGTTGACTACGCAATAACCAAGCATAATGCAAGGCTCGCCCTGAAGCGTAGGGATGCCATCCTTGAAGCAGTAAGCCTGGTTGCCACTCTTTTCCTCGGAGGCGAGGCATTCAAGAAAGCCCTGAAGGAATCATTGACCCTCTTCGGGCTTGCAACCGAGGTGGACATGGTGCTGGTATTCAGGGAAGATCCACACAACCCTTTTGATCAGCGGTATCACCGTCTCTGTGGATGGAGCAGGCTTGGAGATCCGGAGCCGGCAGAGGGGCTGATCTTATGCCCGGGAAGCGACTCGTGCTGGGAAGAGAAGATCCTGCAGGGATCTCCGGTTGTAGGATCTGCAGGTAACTTCTCTGATGTTGCAGACAGGTTCATCAACGAGGAGAATATCAGGTCGATAGCAGCATTCCCAATCATTGCTGACAGAAAGGTCAGGGGGATGATCTGGTTCTGTGACTGCCTTACCGAACGCAAGTGGGAAGTGGTTGAGGTTGATGCCCTGCAGGCAGCAGCTTCCATCGTTGGATCTGCACTCCACCAGGAGGAGATGCACTCAGAACTCCTGTCAGGGAAAGAGAAGTACGAGTCTATGTACTCCATGATGCGTCAGCTCTGTGATACCGTACCTGACATGCTTTGGGCAAGGGATTTGCATGGCAGGTACATGTTTAAGAACAAGGAAGCATCACAAAAACTCCCCTGTTCAACCGGTATCCTGACCCAGCCGGATGCCACATCCCAACAAGAGAGCAAAGCAAGGGATGAGTCAGTACTCGTGGATGGCAAGCAGGTTGATCTTGAGATCAGGAAGGTCCCCTTCTATGATCAGGCCGGTGAACTCATCGGGTCTGTCGGGATCGGACACGATGTCACTGCAGAGAGGGAGGCAACAAAGGCCCTCATCATTGAGCGGAGACGATACGCAGGTATCTTTCATCATATCCATATCGGTCTGTTAACCTGCGATCCCGGCGGGGAGATCCATGAGTCAAATGACCGGGCTTCAGAACTGCTGGGAAAAATGAGCGGCTCGCTGCGGGGAATGAATCTGCACTCGATACCAGGACTCGGAGAGATCGGTCTGCTCACCGACTTCTCAAAAGCCCAGGCACTCAGACAGCCCATTCACGGGCGGTGTGAGTACAGCACCAAAGCCAGTCCAAAAAAGACTCTCTATTATAGTATTCAGCCGTACTATGACGAGGAACTGCGGATCACCGAAGTGCTCCTCACCATAGACGAACATTATCAGGATTAACCCAATTTTGTCTGGTCGTTACAGGAGTGAGACCAGATCACGCAGTACTGCACCCGGGTCTTCTGCTTTTACCACACTTGATGCAAGAAGTACACCTACGGTTCCGAGATCAACAGCGGTCTTCACACATTTTCCGGAGTGGATCCCTGCCCCGGTGAGAACCTTTACATCAGGATTTGCCTTCAAGGCTGCCTGAACCGATCCGGTGATAATATCAGGATTTGCTTCGGCAACTGATACCTTTCCCCCGATAAGTTCTGGCGGTTCGATGGCAACATAGTCAGGGCCGAGTGCAGCAACGGCAGAGGTTGTGCCAACCGTATTTGAACATACACATGAGATCATCCCTTCTTTACGAAGAGCCATTACATTTGTCTCGATATCTGCGATCGAGAGGCGATATTCGGAGTGGTTGACCAGAGATCCGACTGCACCTGCTGCTTTTACTGCAGTGAGAGGAATGCGTCCGGTGTGAGCACCCGGGGCTATTGGATCGATGTGCTGGGCAAAAACAGGAAGATCAAAGTGATGCTTGATCGGGTGAATATCCATGAACATCGGTGCAAGGCCAATAGAGACGCCGCTCTCTTCTGCAACTTCCTGTGCTGCCTGTGCTATCCGGTGGGCACCGTGACCCACTGACTCCTGGTAACATTTGAGGTTAACAAGGACCACAGGGGATTTGATCGTATGGTGTGCCATACCGATAAATTAGAACCCGGGTTGTATAAATACGTGGGTAGGTCAGATACCTGACTCACTCTGCGATAGTCCCTTGAAGGGTGATGATGATATCATGAACAGGTATCTCTTTTCCTGATAGTTTCAGTGCCTCATTGACCACATATGTAACACCACTGCAACAGGGGACGATCATATGCACGGTTGTGATGGATCTGATCGTATGGATCTTTAGTATCTCTGCCAGTTTGGTTATGTAACCCTCAATATCTGAATCCAGTTTAGGGCAGAAGATGATCAAAATCCTGTCTTTGAGTAACTTCTGGTGAAAGTCTGCATATGCAAACGGGACACAATCTGCTGCCACGAGCAGATCTGCATTCTCAAAATACGGGTTTGCTGGATTGAGAAGCTTAAGTTGAACAGGCCACTGCCGCAGTTCAGACTCTGCATGGACAGGAGCTTGTGACGACTGCCTCGTATGCTCAATGATCCTTGCCGCTGATCCCGGACAGGCAGCGAACGGGTTGTGGTCATGCTGATGCCCTGCATGATCAGGACTTCCCCGGTGAACTGGCACATCGATATGCATCTCCTGCAGGGATGCCAGCGCCTGGTGATAGAGATCCATCTCCCCATGCCCGGCAAGGTGTTCGAGGTGAGCCCTGATAACCGCCTCACCCTGACGGGCAATGTTCTTCATGACCTCTTTCTCGTCATATGCTCCTGCCTCGCGTTCAATAACAGATATTGCTTCTTCAGGACAGGTTCCGATACAGGCACCAAGACCGTCGCAGAAGAGATCGCTGATCAGCCGTGCCTTTCCATCAAGGAGCTGGAGGGCTCCTTCAGGACAGTCAGGTATGCACTGGCCACATCCGGTGCATTTCTCCTCGTCGATCGTGATTATCTTTCGTTTCATGATGAGCACCCACCCTTCAGAGCGATACAGATTGGTTACTGGATAATATATGTACCTTCTACTTATACTCACCCGTTGTCGTGGAGTTAAAACAGGGATTTGTCATGAAAAACCTATACTGTTTGACCGGGTTTCATGACATAAGAGGGAGAATCTGGGTGATTATATCTTTTGCATGAGTCGTTTTCCAAGATCATACGCCCGCTCGCAGTCCTTTGGAAACACAGTCTTTCTCCTCTCAACCCTTTCTGCTGGATCGCAGTAACTGAAGACCACCTTTGAATAGTCTTCAAACTGCAGCGTTTCGTAGGAAAAGAAGGATTCACAGGAGCCATACAACCGTTCAAGCACTGACTCATTGGTCTTGAAATGCACGTCATACCCGGCCTCATGAGTCATACCTTCACTGACGTTCATGGTATACACAAATGCGGTAGGAATCTTTCTCTCAAAGAGAAACTGCGGAGGCCTGGCGTAAACCAGATACGGGAACATGAGCCGTTCCATGAAACATCGCATCTCACCGGAAACGGTTCCGAAGTAAAGGGGTGAACCAAGGATCAGGGCATCTGCACGTGCAATCCGATCCAGAACAGGAGTCAGATCATCACGGAGGATGCATCTTCCATAACTCTTGCCACCCTTGATTTTACAGGCAAAGCAGCTGGTACAGCCCTTATAGTCAAGATCATAAATATGAATCAGTTCAGTCTCTGCTCCCTGTGCAGCAGCTCCGTCCAGGGCATGCTGCAGCAGTGTTGCTGTATTCCAGGTTTTTCTGGGGCTTCCGTTAATTGCAAAAATCTTCATAATATTCGCCTCTTCACTGCCAGGTGATCACGGCCTCATTCCTTGTAGGGATGTATGCAGGCTTGTACCTCGGGTACCCGAACATTAATGCATACAGCGGTTTTCTTCCGGCCGGAAGGGCAAAGAGATCGCGAACATCTGGTGATGCCTGGGATGCCATCGCCACGAATCCCCCCCAGCATGTCCCGACACCGAACGCTGGAGCTGCAATGTCTACATGGGTGAGGGCGATGATCCCGTCGGTCTGTGCCATCGGATTATCCTCTGGAATATGGGGTATCAGGAGATGAGGAGCACCCCGGCAGATGGGATCTGAGCCTTTATCCCATCCAGCGATGAGGGATGGGACATACCTGCCCATCGGGTGATCACTCCCGACAAGTGTACGCATCCATTCGACGACTGCTTCGGCAACCTTCTGCACCTTTTCCGGATCATGGATGACCAGCCACTGGACCGGTTGCCCGTTCCCACCCGAGGCTGCATATCGTGCAACATCAAGAAGTGACTCGATAGTCTTCTTCGGAACCGGCTCGCTCTTGAAATTCCTGATTGAGCGACGACTCTTCAGGTATGACATCAGGATATCCGGAGCAACACCGTCCCCATCCCATGCAGGCTCAGGTGCAAGACCAGAATCCTTCTGCAGGGTAAGGGCTCCGGAGGGGCAGAATGCAGTACACTGCCCACAGGAAATACACCACCCGGACTGCGAATCTGCCACAAAAGGGCTCTCACCACCTGCCGGAGGGTGAATGATGCCCATCGGGCATATATCAGCGCAGATCCCGCATCGGGTGCAGGTTTTATTCTCAACAGTTATCGTCATAGAAACTCTGCTCAAAGAATCATCCATATACTCTATTATAGATATCAGAAGAGGTTTAGTAATACTATAACCAAATAGTAACTATTGAGGAATACGTTGTGAAATGCGAAAAAGTTACCAAGTGCAGACTTGACGCAGTGGTGGATGTCATAGGGAGCAAATGGAATCTTATGATCATCTGGCATCTCCGTGATTCCGTACTCAGATTTTCTGAACTTCAGGGCAGGATGTGTGGAATCAACTCAAAGACCATCACCAAGCATCTCCGGGATCTTGAAAAGGAGTCGATCATCACCAGAACTGTATACCCCGAGGTTCCACCACGGGTGGAGTATGCCCTCACCGAACAGGGACGTGGTATACTTCCGATCATTGATGAGATGCTTATATGGGGAGGAAAATTCCGCCATCCACCTGAAGGGATGAGTGGATATGAAGCAGGCAGAACCGTTCGGGCAGGCGAATAAAAATACTTCATCCGCTTCTCAAACGGAAAAGCGGATGCACCGGAGTGGAAAGCAGGCATTCTTTGAATGTATAAAATAACTGAAACTTCCACGTCATTTTCAACCAGTCATCCAGGCAGAGATTATATCTAGAAGTGTTCACAAGTTCTCATCCTCTCTCGGGGGTCTGTGCTGGTATGGGAGTCATACGTTCACTTCGAAATACGGTCTCTGTTTCCATCAGATGGAAGATAACGGTTCTCTGAGCAGTGGCACTGCTTGCAACCTCAGCATTCATCATCGGATACGCAGCGGTATCGGTTCATTCGGTGGCATTGGAAAATACCCAGGCTAAACAGGTGACAACCGCCGAATCAGCTGCAGCAGGCTTCTCATCAGATACAATCAGGTCGCTATCGACCGTGCAGTCACTGGCAGATGCACTAGCGGGGATAAAAAGCAGTGGAACCGTTATCACACGAGATACTCCAACGCAGATGCTTAAGTCGGTCTTCCAGGCAAATCCACATTTTATCCAGATATATTCAACCTGGGAGCCGAATGCATTTGACGGGAAGGACAGGGAGTTTGAAGGGATTGCCCCGTATGACAGCAACGGAAGGTACGAGACCGACTGGTTCCGTGATGATACCGGCACGATCACCGAATATGAGTATAAAGAAGACGAATCAGTAGATTATTCTGGAGACTGGTACCTGTCAACCAAAGATGCAGGGTCTGCAGTGCTCCTTGAGCCATACCTGGATGAGATCGAGGGAGAGCAGGTCCTGATGACCTCGGTTATCGCACCGGTGAACGTAGGGGGACGATTTCTCGGCGTCGTCGGTGCAGACATCGCTATGGACTTTCTTCAAGCCAAAGTGGATGCCCTCCCGGAAAGCAGTGAAAGCATGATGGTCATGGTGACACCGGAAAGAGAGATCGCAGCGGCAACTCGGCGACCTGACCTTGTAGGAACTCAGTTCACCGGGCTCATTCCTGATGAAACCATTAGCGAGGCCGTTGAACAGAGTGGAGGAGCCCGTGTTTACAAGACTTCCCAGGGTGGGACGAGTATCACCCAGGTACCGTTCCGGATAGGGTCCGAAGAAAAACCCTGGACTATCGCGGTACTGACTCCTGAAGAGGAGATCACCAGAGATGCAAATGCCCTGATTCTTCAGCTTATCGCGGTTGCGAGCCTGATGATAACGGTCGGACTTATCCTTCTCTTCACAGCCTCCCGCAGGATTACGGCCCCGCTCAAATATCTTATCACGGGCATGAAACGCCTTGCTGATGGGGATAAGAGCGTTCAGATACCTGTCATCAGTCAGGACGAGATCGGAAAGGTGAGCACCGAGTTCAACAGCCTTATCCGGATTCTGGTAAACCGGGAGCAAAAACTCGCAGAACATGCTCAGGCGCAGCAGGATCTCAACGAGGCCATCATCATGACAGCAGAATCTGTGAAGATGGGAAACCTGGAATCGACCCTTGATGAAGAGCGGTTTGATGAAGAGTTCAAAAACTTGCCGCCGGAATCAACGAACTCATCGCCTGGATCCGCACACCTATCAGAGAGGCGATGAGGGTATCTGAGCGGTATTCAACAGGAGACTTCTCGGCACGGTTCAACTCCTCTATCAGGGTCGAAGGAGAGTTTGCCACATTCAGGGACTCAATTGCCGGTATAGGAGAGCAGGTGGGCGAGGCGATCGAGGTGATCCAGGACGAGATGAGAACCCTCTCATCAATGGCGGGATCAGTACTCGGGAAGACCCAGTCCATGACCATAGATACTCATCTTCTTGCTGACCGGAGTGATATGATCAGCACCAGGACAGAACAGATAGCAGAGGCGATGGGAGAGGTTATCGTTTCCATGGATCAGATTGCTCTTGTAACATCCGAGATCGCAGAAAAGAGTGCAAAGGTCGCTGAAATTTCGTCAGAAGGATCTGTTGTTGCCGAATCAGGACAGCAACTCGCTATTGAGGCACGTGAGGCGATGAAAGCCGTTCAGTCGTCTGTGCATGACACCTCGATGATCATCGGGGGCATCGCAGATCAGATGGCCCATATCACAAATATCAGCAGGAAGATCCAGGACCTCACCGAGCAGACGAATCTTCTCTCTCTGAATGCTGCAATAGAGGCGGCCCGTGCAGGTCAGGCGGGAGCAGGATTTGCCGTGGTCGCAGGTGAGGTGAAGGGTCTTGCCATGAATGCTGAACAGGCAGCAGCCGAGATTCAGGATATAACCTCAAAGCTGGAGACAGAGATCAAGAAGGCATTGTCAATAGAGAAGACACTTGTCCGCCAGTCAGGATAACAGGGTGCGGCTTTCGGAGAAGCGGTTGATGCCTTCTACAGGGTAATAAGTTCGATTCAGAAGAGATCAGGTGGGATATCACAAATTGCTTCATCAGCCGAGGCACAGGCTGGTACCGCACAAGAGATAAAAGGCAGGATTCACGAGGTTGACGGGTACATCCGTAAGGCAGCCGAGGCATGTCACGACTCCGCAGGGGCAACCTCAAGGGCCAACTCGGCTACAGAAGAGATTGCATCCCATATGATAGAACTCAACCAGGCAGTTGATGGAATATCTGATCAGATCTCTCATTTCTCGGTATAACCGGGAGAAGATGGGATCTTACACAGGCCTGAAGAATCCTTTATACAGTTCATAATCATAGAGACTGACAATGTATCGGAAACCTACTGAGCTCAGAGTTCTGGTGGTCGATGATGATCGGGAGTTTCAGAATATCATCTCCCATTATCTGACAGAAGACCCGGAGTACTCAGTAGTGTCAGTTGACTCTGGTCAGCAGGCCCTTGATATGATCAGGGAGCAGGCATTCTCTGCTATCATCGCAGACTATCAGATGCCTGAGATGGACGGTCTTGACCTGCTCAGGATCATCAGAAGCCAGGGTAATTCAATTCCATTCATTATCTTCACCGGGCAGGGATGCGAAGAGGTTGCAATTGATGCATTAAATGCGGGGGCTGACTTTTACCTGGTGAAAGGAGAAGATCCGGCCCCACAGTTCCTGGCTCTCAGGATGAATCTTAGCAAGATTATTGCAAAGCAACAGGCAGATGAGGCCCTGCGAGTCAGCGAGGCAGAGAACAGAAAGATGCTCTCGCTGCTCAAGGCAACACTTGAGGCAACCGAGGACGGTATCCTCGTCGAGACGATGGACAGGGAGATCGTCGGGCATAATGAGCGGTTCCTCAAGATGTTCAATCTTGAGAAGAGTCAGGTTGAAGGGAAAACGGGGGCAGAGATCTGGGCACTTGTATCTGATCAGATCAAGCCGGGATCCGAGCCCATGGTGCAGGGAAAAATGTCTGGCACAAGTCAACCAGTCCTTCTTTCGTTCAGGGATGGCAGGGTGATCGAATCACATGCCAGGCCCCAGATCTGTGATGGTAATGTTATGGGCCGGGTCTGGAGTTTCCATGACCTGACCGAACGGGTCAGGGCTGAGGATGCACTACGGGAGAGTGAGGCATTTAACAGGGGGCTTGTTGACAACCTCCCGGATTATGTCATGATCTATGAGAGAACAGGGAAGATCCTCTACATTAACAGTTCAGGCATTGCAGGAATCAGAGCTGAAGAAAAGAGCCCTGTTGGAAACCTGATCTACCAGTATCTGCTCCCGGAACATCACAGGATTGTCCGGGAGAAGGTTGAACGAAGGTTTATGCAGGAAGAGGTCCCCCCCTACGAGGTCAGACTTGTCAAGTCAGACAACAGCGTTCTTGATGTCATGGTCCAGGGAACAGTGATTCCGTTCCAGGGCTCTGATGTTATCCTGGCTGTCCTGACAGATATCACCTCGCGCAAGGAAGGAGAAGAGGCACTTGAGCGGTACGCACAAACCCTGCAGGTTACCGTAAACGCCCTGGCAACTGCAAACAAAAAGCTCAACCTCCTCTCTGATGTCACCCGCCATGACATCCTCAACCAGATTCATATCATTCTCAGTTATCTCGATATGGTCGCATCAGAGCAGATGCCAGACAGTCAGAGAAAAATGCTTAACCGGATCGAGGATGCAACATCGCTCATTCACCGTCAGATCCAGTTTACCAGGAGTTACCAGGATCTGGGGGTGAACAAACCTGAATGGCAGAATGTTAAAAAGACGATAGACCTCCTCCCTTCCCGCGGGATACCGGTACTGAACGAGGTCAGCGGGCTTACCATTTTTGCAGACCCTCTTCTTCCAAAGGTGTTTGAAAATCTCCACGATAATGCAATCAGACACGGGGGAGAGATCACCACTGTCAGGGTTACGGCAGATCTGAGAGACGATGGAGCAATGAGGCTGCGGTGGTCTGATAACGGAGTCGGGATCTCTCCGGAAGAGAAAGAGAAGATCTTTGAGAAAGGATTCGGGAACAACACCGGGTTCGGGATGTTTCTGATCAGAGAGATCCTTGCTCTCACCGGGATATCAATCAGGGAGATCGGATCTGAAGGGTCTGGTGCCTGCTTTGAGATGATCATCCCGAGGGGATCCTATATACTGCAATGATCTCCGAGGATCACACAACCTGATTTGAGTAAACCATGAAAGTCTGAAGACAGCATTGTAGATGTACTCTTCTCCACGAGCATTACCAGAATGGATACCTATTCTCACGATTGTATATGAAACAGAGTACAGTGCTTGATTGAATCTTTCATCTAAAGACTGGCAAATATAAAAATTTAGATATGGCAAGCCTTGCTATATACTTTCATCGTGTAACCTGGTTGATATCCGGTTCCCGATCATATCAATTGACTAGGAATGATCTCCTTATTGCGGAATGTTGCGGAGATATTGCGGATACAGCCGTCGGAAAATATGCGCCCTATTTTAAAAAATTAAGTGTAATTTAACCCAAGATTGCAGAGTTGGATCATATGTTGCGGAAAATTCCAAAACACACATATGAGAGAGTGTATAGGTGCAAGATGAGATCCTTACTGTGTGTTTTTACTTTTTCCGCAATATGATCATAAATAATAATTATTTTTATTATTATAACCTAAAGACTGGTTAAATTGCTCCTTTTCATTGCGGAAAATTCCGCAGTAATGCCGCAATGTTCCGCAGCTCCGCAATGATCCTGATCAATACACTATGAACTAAAATTGAGTATGCGAATTCTCAATTTCGTATTACAACTTGATCAAAAGGTGTGTCAGATATCAAGATCATGGTACCACTGATATCACCACCAGGCACCATGAAGAGATCTCACCGGGGATACAGGATAATAAAGAAGATCTATTTTACGAAGAATACCTGATCCCACCTTCCTTATTACGATAAAGCACCTCATACCCCCACATTAAAAGAAGAGAGGTTATGCAGAACCGGATGAAAACAGGTATGTCATTCATACATTCCGTAAAACAGTAATATCCTGACAACCTACTCTCAGGATACAGCGTATGAATATTCTAGAGACACGGTCGATCACGTACGAATATCATGGTGGCATAACTGCCCTTCATAACGTGTCAGTCTCCGTGCCTCGCAACGGATGTGTTGCCCTGCTGGGATCCAACGGAGCAGGCAAAAGCACGCTGATGAAGCATTTCAACGGGATCATCACCCCTAAAAGCGGCGAAGTACTGGTAGACGGAGAACGAGTCTCAAAAGAGAATCTGCGTCTTGTCAGGCAGAAGATCGGTATGGTCTTCCAGAACCCTGACGACCAGATCTTTGCTCCGACTGTCAGGGAGGATATCGCCTTTGGCCCTACCAACCTGAGTCTACCTCTTGAAGTGATTCAGGAGAGGGTGCAGCAGTCGCTCCAGCTCCTTGAGATCGAGCATCTTGCCGACCGGCCGCCTCATCATCTTTCAGGAGGGGAGAAGAAGCGGGTTGCCATTGCGGGAATTCTTGCCATGAACCCTGAGATCCTTGTCCTTGATGAGCCAACCTCAGGCCTTGACCCAGTTGGTATCAGGGAACTTATCGACCTGCTGCGAAGACTTGTTCAGACCAGGCGGATCTCGCTGATGTTCTCAACCCATCACGTGGACCTTGTGCCTGACCTTGCACGGTACGTTTATGTCATGCATGCCGGAGAGGTGATTGGACAGGGGACGGTAGAAGAGATATTTGCTGACGTCTCCCTCCTCTCAAGAGCACGGCTTGATGTTCCCATCCTCACCAGGCTTGTCACCTCACTGCAGAGCAAAGGTGTCCCTATTAAGGCAGGGTACAGGTTCGAGGATGTCGAACAGGCACTCTTCTCGCTCATTACTGACAAACCGGGAACACGATGATAGACGAACTGACTGCGATAGAATGGGATGCTTCCCGCAGTTCATTCACCCATAATCTTGATGCACGGGTTAAGCTTCTCCTTGTCCTGCTGATGATCGTTCTGGTTGTCTCGTACCCGCTCTCCTGGGGGGTTATCTATATCACAGTCCCATTCGGCCTGATAATTGCCGGACTCTGGACCCTCTCAACCCTGCCGGTGAAGACCTATCTCACCAGGTTTGTCATGACCCTGCCGTTCGGATTCTTCATCATATTCTTCCAGATATTCTTCAAAAACAGCCACTACCAGACAGCAACAGAAGTGCCACTTCCATTCCCGTTCTTCCCCGTGTATTACGAATCGGTCGAGTTCGCAACCCTGCTGCTCATCAAGTTCCTTCTCTGCATCAGTGCCATTCTGCTCCTCTCCTCCACCACACCGGTGCAGGAACTGCTCAAGGCAGGACGAAGGCTCGGCCTTCCATCAGTGATGGCCCTCTCACTCGGAATGATGATCAGATACCTCTTCCTGTTTGCAACTATGTTCACCCAGATCCACCACGCTCTCCAGGGAAGGAACTTTGATCCCTGGGCCAAAAACCTCCCATACCAATACAGGCTCAAGACACTCGGATATGCGATGGGAGTTCTCTTTCTCAGGGCTTACGAACAGGGTGAACGCACCTACTCTGCAATGCTCTGCCGGGGGTATGGAAGTCATGCTCTTGATCATTTGCCAAAAAAACCCTTAACTCATATCGATCTGGTTGTGTTCTCAACGCTTGGAATCGCAATGCCTGCAATTGCAGCAGCCTCATACCTCATGCATGGATAAGGGCATGGCTCAAAAAAGAAGAGAATGGGAATCAGACTAGATAGCCTGATCCAAATTTTTTCAGGACCTTTGTGATCTCCTTAGGGGAGAGGATCTCCCTGACCTTCCCGGTATCAAGGGCTGCCTGAGGCATACTTCTGATAGGGGCTGTTACAGGGTCCTGCACAATGGTATACCCACCGAGCGATCTGATATGGGTAATACCGGCAGCGCCATCCTGACCCATCCCAGTGAGTACGACCCCGAGCAACCGGTCCCCGTCGATTCGCTGAAGAGAGAGCATCGTCCGATCGATCGATGGTTTCACCCCATGCAGTTTCTCGCCGTCGTCAAGCTGGATCGTACGGTTCTGCTCCAGGACCAGGTGTCTGCCTGCAGGTGCAATATAGATCTTCCCCTCTTCAAGTTTTACTCCGGCGTCTGCAAGAATAACGTCCATCCGGGTCATACCCGCGACGTGGCTTCTGAATGTCTGGGTAAATGCACCGGGAAGATGCTGTACGATAATGATGGCAGCCTGGGCAACGGGAAACCCGGTCAGGATCTCTTCAAGGATATGAGGTCCACCGGTAGAAGAACCTATAATCGCTATCTTCATGAAACGGAGTCCTGACCCTCATCTCCAGGCAGAAATCCTGCGTAATACCGCACCCTGCCCACCAGGTCATCAGAGTCAAAGGGCTTGGTCACGTAATCCTGTACCCACTCCTGAAGCCCGATCATCTTATTATCAGGAACACTCTTTGCGGTCAGCATGAGGATGATGATGTTGTGAAAGAGATCGTGTTCAAGGATCCTGGAGATGGTGTCCCACCCATCCATCTCAGGCATCATGATATCAAGAAGGATGACCCCTGAAAACCCGGACCGAAGCAGGTCAAGACATGCTGCTCCGCTCTCTGCACTTACAACATCAAAACCGGCATCATCCAGGATGGTATGGACTGCAATCCTGACATGGGTGTCATCATCAACAATCATCACCTTTATTCCTGAATTGTCATCTCCCATCAGATACACATCCCATTCTGGTTCTTCTAAATAATTCGCCTCTCTCCTAATAATGCCCTTGCTCACCTAGGTACTGTTCTTGAACTGAGGAACTTTTTTCAGGTTCACAAGAAACGTTGAACCTTTTCCCGGCCCTTCGCTTCTGGCCTTGATGATACCTCCATAAATATCAACAATTCGCTGGGCGATGGCCAGACCAAGCCCGTGTGAACTCAGATCATGGCGGGAGGAGTCTGCCTTGTAGAACTCGTCAAAGATCCTGGGTAGAACATCTGATGCAATACCTATTCCGGTATCAGTGATCCTGATACAGATCGATTCAGGCTTCTCTTCTGCCGTGATTTCGATGAAACCTTCGATATACGAGTACTTGACAGCGTTCCCGATGAGGTTGCCCATCAGCGTCTCAAGATGCATAGGCGACATCATGATAGAAAACGATTCCGGGATGCCATTTCTCACGTTCAGACTCTTCTGGTGGATCAAATAGGCATTGTCAGAGATGATCTGATCCAGTACCTCGTGAAGATTGATCTGCTGCATGTCAGAGAGCGAGTACAGGGCATTCATCTGGGCGAGTTCGAGGATCTTTGTGATCATCCTCCTGATCGTCTTCACATCCTCGATCGAGACATCCAAGAGTTCCACAAGTTCGGGATCTGTGATCTTCTTCCTTACAAAGGGAAGGATGGCAACCAGCGGTGTCAGCGGAGTCTTGAGATCGTGCCCGATCTGCATGATGAACTCGTCCTTCTGGCGAAGGAGTTCTTCAATCTGGGTTGTGCGGATGCGAACCCGCTGATCAAGATCCCTGTTCATGTCAAGGAGCTGGCTCCGCATCGCATCAAGTTCAAGCGTCTTCTGCTCGAGCTGGTTTGCGTACTTGAGGAGGTGCTGTTCGACCTCTTTCCGCTCAGTAATATCCTGAAGAATGCCGAATGATCCGGTTACCACACCTCCCCTGATCCTGGGCTGACCATGAATCCTGATGTACTTAAATTTCTCAGCAGGGAGGTCGATCCTGATGTCAAATCCGAACTCGACACTGCTGGCAGCCTCACTCCCAAAATGCTTCACAAGTAGAGCTTTATCAGGGCCTGATGCGATCTGAACCAGGTCATCAAGTGTGATGATATTCATATCAGATGGAAGAACCAGGATTGTGAAGACCTCGGGGGATACCCTGAACGTCTTGAGTCCGGTATCGAAGGACCAGAGACCGAGTTTTGCAATCCTGCCTGCCTGCTCTAGTTTCCACTCAGACTCGTGGACCAACTGTTCATACTGCCTTCGCCTAGAGATATCACGAATGACACCCTCTATCCCCTGGAGATCCCCTTCTTCAGAATAGACCAGGCGACAACTGATCGAGCCGGTTATCACCCTGTTCTGACCTTTCAGGATCAGTTCATAATCCTTGACCCCGTTTCCATTCAGGACTTCAGAGAGGAATATCGGCCAGGAGTAAGGATTCTTGAGCAGATTCTCCATGCTCATGCCGGTGAGGAGATCAGGTGAGCGGTAGCCGAGTGCCGTCGCCATAGAGGGGCTGATCTCAAGGAGGATACCGGCCTTGTCAGTGCGGTAATACATGTCGCCGATATGCTCGATGACGCTCCTGAACTTCTCTCTGCTCTGTGCAAGATCGGTCTCAACCCTTGCCTTCATCATGTCGGCACCGACGATCCTGCCTATAGACTTGAGGGCCGTTATCTCTGACTCGGTCAGAATCTCCTCAGTGCCCCAGAGGAGAAAACAACCATACACATCCCTTCCATGTAGAACTGGGATTACGAGAAGCACTGAAACCTCTCTCCCGATCATAATAGGTTGAAGGGCACTTGGAACAGTCTCAAGGGTATAGGTCAGGTACGGATGAACGGTGAGTGCCTCTCTGATCTGCCTGAATCCGGGAAGATCCTTTTGCGGGAGATCATCCCATCCTTCTCCAATGAGAAACCCGTACCGTCGCGACCAGAGCGGATCTTCACGGGGAGGAATCTGATCATCATCAGGGCTGAACTCTAGAAAGGAGATGAATGGGACCTGGAGGAGCGTGCCTGTCCTACTCAAAACCTGCTGGACCAGCCTGCCAGGGTACGAAACCTGATCTGATGCTGCAACCTCGTGGATAATATTCAGGAGCGGGGTCGCATGTGACTGCTGATCCCACAGAGCAGACTGGTGTGCAGTGCCTGACACAGTCAGCAGGATACCGGTTACCCGGGATGACTGACCTGCAGTTGCGGTCCTGACCGGGGTAACCGTGAGAAAGGCCTTCTCCCCGGGACCATCAGAGTCTGATCTGAAAAAAGGGTATTTTACAGGTGATTCAGACGAGACTGATATCCTTTGAAGAACTTTAGGAACGTCTTTGAACGGACCGTCCCACCTGAACGCCCGATCAACAGGCTGGTCAGTCACATCTGCCAACCGGTCAGGGAAGAGTGAGAGAAACGAAGAGTTTGCGTACTTCACACGCAGACTGGTATCAAGGATGCAGAACGGATCAGAGAGAAAAGGGAGCAGAGCGGTGAGCCATTCATGCAGAGGGGGTGTGGTCATCTCTATCGTTCCATATCCGCTCATTACATCCCAGCTTAAGGGTCTTAGTTCAATACTCTGCCATGCCCCCATATAGACTCAGCGCAGAGAGGAGCATGACTCATGTGCATATCTGGAAAGACCTCAAACAGGTATATAAGGAGAAGTATGGGTCGTCGGAGGAAAATCGAAGAGATTGACGGGTATCTCAAACTGACCGTGAAGGTAGATCGCCAGATATCAGTTGAAGAGTTGGCATTCATCAGGGCACTGAACCACTCTCTCCCACCACAGGACCTGAAGTTTTCGATAGAAGGTGCTCTCGTCTGTGCATATCTGGCATCGTTTGATCCCGACTCCTTTAACGCGATTCTGGAGGAAACCAGGGAGAAGACCGGTATTGAAGAATGGTATGCACAGGAAGGTCACTCCAATCCGGTGGGCTTACTCCTGAAACAGATCCTTTCAATCGGGAGTTATGGAATCAGGTACGGAAAGCGGATCTATATCGGATATGCAGATGAGCGGAAGGTTTCAGACAGGAAAGAGAAGGAATCTACGCGGGGAGTCCATTATTACGCCCGGGATCATCAGTTCTCGCAGGCACGAAACCTTGTTCCGGAAGGCATTGAAAACACGATCATCTGTGGAGACAGTGAAGAGATTCTGCGGTCACTTCCTGACAACTGTATAGATCTGATCATCACCTCACCACCGTACAACTTCGGGATGGAGTACGACAAGACCGATGACGGGGTCGACTGGAATGCATACCTTGACAAGCTCTTCAGGGTGTTTGCAGAAGGAATCCGCGTACTCGCGTACGGGGGGAGGTTCATCGTCAATGTCCAGCCGCTCTTCTCTGATTATATCCCTCTTCATCATCTCATATCCTCGTTTTTCATGGAGCAGAAGATGATCTGGAAAGGCGAGATCCTCTGGGAGAAGAACAACTACAACTGCAAGTACACCTCGTGGGGTAGTTGGAAGAGTCCGTCAAGTCCGTACCTGAAGTATACCTGGGAATTTATCGAGGTATTCTGCAAAGGCGATCTCAAAAAAACTGGTCGAAAAGAGGATATTGATATCACCGACGAGGAGTTCAAGTCATGGGTTGTGGCGAAGTGGTCGATAGGTCCTGAACGCAGGATGAAACAGTACGATCACCCTGCTATGTTTCCTGAGGATCTGGTTGAACGGTGCATGAAACTCTTCTCGTTTAAAAACGATATCGTGCTTGACCCGTTCAGTGGGGCAGGTACCACCGCTACGGTTGCAACCCGGCTTGGCAGGAGGTACATCGGCATCGACGTATCAGAGGAGTACTGTATAACCGCACGGGAGCGGGTGGCAAAAGAGAAGAGAAGCGGGATTCAGTCAAGTCTCATCTGAATCCTGATCTGATTCGTTCAGTTATAATAGAGATATGTGAAACGTATTGGTTCTGGCCTAGTTTACCTGCGCCGCCCTACAACCAGAACAACTCCTGCCAGGAGAGCCATGATCGGAATCACCGGGCTTACCGGTGACTTCTTTGATTGGCCCAGCATCTTGGTTGCATACTCTTTGTTTGAACGTGCCAGCGTATTATCAGGGGCCAGAGCAAGTGCCTGCTCTGATGCGTTCAGTTCCTCTTCGAATTCTCCAAGAGAACCATGGGCCGTCCCCTTGATGATCCATGCCTCTGTAAGCTTCGGATCTGCTTCAAGGGCTTTTGTCGCATACGAGAGGGCCTCGCGTCCTGCTCCGGTCTGCTGTTTGAATGAAGCCATGGTTGCCAGGACACTTGCATCCTGTGGTTCGAGTAGCATTGCCTTATCAAGGGCTTCACGTGCACCGGTCATATTTCCGAGATTCATGAGTACACTTGCACGGGTGACAAGTGCTAGTGTAAAATTCGGCTGAATCGAGAGTGCCTGTGCGGTGAGGTTATCTGCCTGGGTGTAGTTTCCCGCCGTTGCCTCATCAACAGCCAAATTGTAGAGTTGGACAGCTCCGATATTGTCATGACGAATCCCGGCAGCAGTTACCGGAGAGCAGGCACTCACGGCAAGTACTGTGAGAAGAATGAACAGGATAAGAGATGAGAATCTGAACATAGAGAATAGTTGATCAGGATCTGATATCCAGATATCCCGGAAGTGAGGGGAAGACAGGATGCCTACCCTTCCAGTGGAATTGTCGTGAGTTTGACGGTCTCGACACCTTTTTGTGCCATCAGGCGTTCTGCCACCTCTTTGACCTCTTTCGCATCTCCCCTCACAAGCAGGACCTCGACACAGCGGCTGTGCGAGACATGGGAGTGAAGCGATGCCTGTATCAGACCCATGTAATCATGCTGAATATCGGTTATCGAGGCGATAAGTCCACGCTGATGATGATCATATACGATGGTAATAACTCCCTGGCGTGGACCGGTGATGTCAGCCATCCACTTGTAATACCTGATATAGGATCTGATAGCATCCCTGATCCCTTCTGATCTGGATGAGTAGCCCCTGGTTTTCAGGATCTGATCAAAGCTGTTGAGAAGATTTGATGGAAGAGAAACTCCGATACGTGAGAGATCGTTCTCCTGGAGTTCTTCGACTTCATGATCAGATAGTAAGTCAGGCATAAGAGTACTATTTGAGTCATTTCGTATAATTTTTTCTTATTCAGTATGCAGATTCATGACCTGGGTGATGTAGAAGATCCATACCTGTTGAAAAAAAATGGTTCAGAGAAGCCGCAGCAGCGACGAAAGTACCCGGACCACCTGATCCCGCCATGCAGCAGAACACTCCATGGTGGTACCGATGGTTATCAGGCCGCATTCAGCGTGTTACGAAGGATCTTCATTCGGGTTTTTCCAGAAGAGCCGTGAGCACGGCACGTACATACTTCTTTCCCCTGACTGGAAACGGCCATTCTTCCCGGTTTATTGTGTGGACGATGAATCGCCCAAGGTGACTGATCTCCTCCGGGGTAAAGTACCTGGTAATGATCCCGTCACCCCTGATATAAGTCGATGCCTCAACCTCCTCCCCCTTTCCTTCCCGCATATCACCTGATGCAAAGACGGTGAGTGCCAGCATCCCACGGGGTTTGAGAACCCTGAAGACTTCCTCAATCAGCAGGGGCTGAAGCAAGGAAGAGAGATGACCGAGAATGTGGTGGGCATACACAAGGTCAACCGATGAACTTCGAAGCGGAATATAGCACGCATCTCCGAGCAGCAGATGAACACCGGCGAGCTGTGGATCGCTTCTGCAGATACAAAGAGCAGCAGGTGAGAAGTCAAGTCCGATGAAGAAGGCATCTCTGTTCCCGCGGACACGAAGGTTCTTGCCATCACCGACACCGAGTTCGAGGATTGTACCACAGGATGAGGTATGGGAGAACTCTGTCGGGGCGTTTCCCCATTGCCTGCCTTTCTCACTGTACCGTCGATCCCATGCATACTGTTGTGAGAAGGGAGAGAGGACAGGAGATGAGGAGAGTGAATTCGGTGGAGAAAATGACGAGGATGAGGTTACCGGAGAGGAAGAGGCAGGAGGAAGGGATTCAGGAGAGACCCGGTCTTTCATGATTATGACTCGTCAGAACCGGTATAGCCCCTGCACCTGCAGGAGCCGATGGTGAGTACGCAAATACCTGCAAGGAGGGCGACCAAAGCAGCTGCACCAGATACCGAAAAGACACCGGCAAGATACCCGCCGATGGCAGGAATGAACGTCATCCCTGCGTAACTCGCGGTGGTGTACAGTCCCATCGCAACCCCTTGCTTCTCCTCTGCTATCGCAAGGTACCTGATCTGCGAGATCATCACAAGTCCGGCAACAAATCCCATGATAAAGATAGATGACGGGTACTGGATGAAGATGAGCACCAGAATAGCCATAAGGATTGCAGATACCCTGATCAGCAGTACCGGTTCGATTCTGAACCAGGGAGCAGCAAGCGACGAGATGATCGTCGCCAGGTTCATCACCGCCAGGGCAGTTCCAACTTCTGTTGCCGCAAGTCCTGACAGATCTGGATAAAGAGCCTGGACAAACCCGGTTATTCCGAGCAATACAATGACCGAGAACCAGAGCGGTGCCTGCCTGCGGATCATCGCAGAGACTTCACTGAGGAGCGGTCCCCATCCCTTCTGTGACTCGGACTGTGTACCCTGCTGCGGCCGGGTAAAAGATCCTGTCGGATCTGCCCTACCAAGGCCGAGGCAGAGCAGCAGGGTTATGATCGGCAGCACAGATAAGATTGTAAAGAACCTGATTCCTGCGGTGAGATCACCAAGGATCCCGGTGATCCAGCCCCCTCCGATCAGCCCGAGCAGGAGACCAAGATTGAGCAGAGCCATGAAGATGCCTGACAGTCGGGCATGTCCCTGCTGGTAGTTTATCCAGGAGAGGGATGCAGAGACAAACAACCCGGCCCCGATCCCTTCAATGAGCCTGATGAGCAGGATCAACTCCGGGTCGGAGACGAATGTAAGGGATGTTCCGGATATAACAGTCAGGATCATACCTGCAGAGATGACCCTGAACTGGCCGATCCGGTCGCTGAGAATACCACCGGGAAGGGTGGTGATCATCGCACCAAAGAAGTAGGCAGAATAGATGAACGCCTGGATCTGCAGGGCTCCATTAAGACTCGGCAGGATTGGAATGATCGCGTTTGACAGTGCCATCAGAGAAGCAATGCCAAAAAAGAGGCTGAATAAAAAGAGATTTGATCGGTTCATCAGATCACTCTGATCAGACCAGGCGATAGGTTTCCAGGTTCATCGGTGCCATGGTCTGGATATGGTACTTCTTGTAGATCGAGCTGGCAAGGTCGAGGGTCTTGCTCTCTTCCCCGTGAATGGTGAAGATCTTCTCTGGTTTCGGTTGCATATGGGAGACAAAGTTCATCAGCTGCCTGCGGTCTGAATGACCCGAGAACCCATCGACGGTAAAGCATTCAAGGTTGATGACCAGAGTTTCACGATTGCCAATAGGGATCTCACGCCAACCTTTCTGGATACGGCGTCCAAGTGTCCCGTCTGCCTGATATCCGACAAAGACGAGGGCACTCCGCTCGTCAGCACCAAGGTTGCGTAGGTACTCCATAACCGGACCGCCGTTGAGCATACCGCTGGTGGTGATGATCACACAGGGATCGCCGGTGATGACCTTCTCCCTCTTATCAGGCGAATCAACCTGTTCAAAGCAGTCTGAAAGGAACGGGTTGAGTCCTTCTTTGAAGATCAAATTCCGAAGGTCTGAGTTCAGATACTCGGGATAGGTTGTGTGGATGGCGGTCGCTTCCTTGATCATACCGTCCAGATAGACCTTCATCTTCGGGAGTTTCTCAAGTCTGAGTCCCTCCTCGATAGCAAGCATGACCTCTTGAGAACGACCGACCGAGAAGGCAGGGATGATGACCTTACCGCCACGTCCGATTACGTCGCGGAGAATGTTGTAGAGTTTTTCCTCAGCCTCTGCACGGGGAGGCTGCATGTCGCCTGCACCACCGTATGTGGACTCCATGAGCAGAGCCTCAAGCCTCGGGAAGTGGTTTGTTGCAGCATTGAAGAGTCTGCTCTTGCCGTAGTGGAGATCACCGGTGAATGCGACATTATAGAGGCCGTCTCCGATATGGAAGTGGGCGATAGCAGAGCCGAGAATATGTCCTGCATTATGGAAGGTGAGTTTGATATCAGGGGCGATATCGGTCACACAGCCGTAGTTGATGACGATCGAGTGCTTGATGTACTCCTTGACCTCGTTTGAGGAGTAAGGGATGGTATTACCTTCCTTGTTCATCACCTCAAGGTAATCGAGCTGGAGCATAGCCGCGAGATCACGGGTTGGCGGAGTCGAGTAGACCGGCCCGGTGTATCCGTACTTGTAGAGCAGAGGGATGTATGCACAGTGATCAAGGTGGGCATGGGTAAGCACGACTGCGTCCAGCTGGGTGAGCGGGTGGATCTCAGGCACGTAGAGATATGGCGTTGAGGTCGAGTTCCCGGGGTTCTCACCACAGTCGATGAGGATACGGCTTTCAGGAGTTGTAAGAAGAAAAGCAGCACGACCAACCTCACGGCAGCAGCCGAGGGTCGTGACCCTGATCCACTGGTCCTTAGCGGTTACATCACGGTGGATACGCCGCCCGATTCTGCGGAGCAGTTCTTTACGCTCCTGGTGGGCTGCACGGAGGTACTGCCTGACCTGCTTGACGGTAGATGACTCGATCGGCGGTGTCCGCACAACCTTGGGAGTCCACCCGATCTCCTTGGTGATATCCCTGAGCGTTGCCCCGTTCTTGCCGATGACAACACCAGGCTTTTCGGCCTCGATGAGTACCTCGCCGGAATCCTGTTCAAAAAATATGTCAGTGATACCTGCGTTCTCCCCGACGACCTCTTTGATCGCGGTGACTGCCCGTTCAGGATCCTCCAGGATCGTCGGACGAACCACGATGCGTTTGCGAAGTTCCCTGGCCAGGATCTTGATCAGATCGTCCTGGTCAGCAAAACTCTTGGGATCATCTGTATAGATGACCAGTTCAGGCCCTTCAAACTCTACCGATGCAACTGTGATACCTTTTGGTACCTTTCGCTTGATCTTCTCGTGCAGTTCCTTGAGTCGTTCCTCGATTAACATTACAACCGTCCTAAAAAAGCAGTAAAAAATTGAAAATGGATATTTAATTTGGTATTAACTGGGTAACTTCAGTATCAGAT
Source organism: uncultured Methanospirillum sp. (assembly GCF_963668475.1). GTDB lineage: Archaea > Halobacteriota > Methanomicrobia > Methanomicrobiales > Methanospirillaceae > Methanospirillum. Next base: position 3,561,323 of record NZ_OY764544.1, on the reverse strand, counting down.
AATTCACGATACGCTTCTTTCGTGATGACCACAACAGCCATACTCTCTCCTGAACCAGCATCACGCTTGATTGCAGACCGCAGTGCACGGACCGCCAGTTCGGATGCTTCCTTCTCGGTCATGGCAGGTTTGAATCTATCTTCTAGTACTCCGTATGCCATTGGAGATCCCGAACCAGTGGCAACGATCTTGTCTTCGCGTGAAGAGCCACCAACGGCATCAACAGAGAAGAGGACCGGACCGGTTTCATCAACGCCACCAATCAGAAGTTGCACATAGTATGGATAATACCGGTTGCCATGCAGGATGTTTGAGAGGAGCGTTGATACAGCACTGACAGACATGGCTTTGCCACGGCGAATCTCGTAAAGGTTTGCCTCTACCGTCATCAGTTTGGCAAGCTGCTGGGCATCACCGACACCACCGGCAGTGGTAAGACCGATCCGAGAGCCAATCTGGTAGATCTTTTTAGCTGTTTTATTTGAGATCAAAAAACCCATCGTTGCCCGCCTTTCGCTGGCGAGCACTATCCCGTCTTCAAATACAATGCCGACGGTGGTTGTTCCTTTCATTGTTTCATTCTGTTCTGCCATAGCAAACACCAGGAATAATATAAACGCAGTGCAGAAGGATTGCAGGGTGCAAAAATGCCTATGCTAAGAGCATCCTGCAATAATTTAAAGATTGTTATTGGTATTTCTCATCAAGAAGGACCTTAATGAGATCCCGATCAAAGAGAACGCTCTTGAGCCGGTTGTCCCCGTTCACGACAGGGAGCTGGTCAACACGGGCCCGTTTCATCTTGAGGGCACACTCGCTGACCTCAGCATTTGGCGGGACCATTACCACACTTGTAACCATCGCTGACTTGACCGGGCGGCTTGGGAGCTGAACCCGGGAGATACCATAACTGACGTGGTGAACATCTCTGATGCTCTCCCATGTCCATTCATCATCATCAGTCCCGGTAGTGGAGAGATCAGAGGTCTCAACAGAGTCCTCGATCATTGCACACCTGATAAGGTCACGCTCTGATATGATCCCCTGCAGTTTGCTCTCCTTATTCAGGATAGGGATGGCTTCAAACCCGGAAATCTCCATTATTCTGCCAACCAGCGGCAGAGGAGTCTCTTCCCAGAGTGCAAAGGTATGGCTTGTCAGGCGATCCTTGATCTCTTCTTCGATCTTCATCCTGGCGATTGCAAGCACCAGATCGGCTACGCTGATAAGACCGATCAGTTCTCCAGCCGAATCCACGACAGGAAGACGGCGGATGTTGTGTTCGGTCATCATCCTTGCAGCCACAAAGATGGTTGCATCGGCCTGGATGGTGAGTGGACTTGGGGTCATCAGCAGGGCGAGCTGGTTCTCTTCAGGTTTATGGAGGAGATCTTTTCTTGTTATGATCCCGACCAGTCTTCCTTCCTTGAGAACCGGGACTCCGCTGATGCCTGTACGTTTTAAAATTTTGAGAACATCGTCACGGTTTCCTGGAATTTCCACTGTGACGACGTCGGTCGTCATGTAGTCAGATACCAGTTGAGCCGTGGCTATGATCTCACCACCAGGACAGAGACAACGCTGTGCTCTACCACAAATGAACTCACACTGCCAAGCAGAAGACGGTCAACATTACTCTTCCCATGTGAACCCATCACGATCAGATCTGCATTCAGCTTCTGGGCTGTGGAAATGATCGTGTCGCCTGCATGACCCTGTTCAAAGTGGGTCTCCACCTCGATATTCTTCTTCTTCGCAATCTCTTTGACCCGGTCAAGGGCTCCGGATCCCTCCTGCTCAAGCAGGCTGTACATCACTTCAAGCTTGCTGTCCACCGGGATATCGGTGAACAGGCCGGTCTCCACGACGTAAACCGCATGCAGGTTTCCTTTCCAGGCGTGTGCCTGCTCTACGGCAGCTTCGAACGCCTGTTCACTAACCGCAGATCCGTCAATTGCAACGAGAATCGTCTTATACATGTGGTCCCCCTCCTAAAGGCTGTTCAATTAATTTCGATTCTATATAAAAAACCCTTGCGCAGATCCGGTCAACAGGAGACCGTTTTACCACACTGGCAACAGGATCATGGGAGAATTGCAGATTGGAATCTGAAATATCCAAAATATTGAAATTTGCAGGATTTCCTTCCCGGATTGAGTGATTTACTCCCGCTGCTTCAAGACCGGCTGTGGCAGAGCCAAGGAGCTCTGCAGGGGGGATCCTGTAGACCGTATGAGCAAACGAAATCTCCTGCATAATGTCTGGTTGGACAAACATGGCATTATCCGTCCCGATAAGGACACGAACTCCCTGCTCCAGCATCTCGCGGACCGGCGGGTGATCTGCCGAACATGTAACACCAAGGAGAAAGTTGGACCGCGGACAGATTACTACAGGTATTCCTGCATCGGCAATCGCCCTGATCTGGTGAGGTGCCGCATGGGTTCCATGAATGAGGAGATCGGGTTCACATGCCAGGGCAGCATCAATATCGCTGCTGTCCTTCTCACCGGCATGGAAGGCAACCAGTTTTCCATCCCGTTTCATCCTGCTGACAACTTCAGCATATGAACTGATGTCACGAGCACTACTTATGCCGGCACCGTCGCTTACTGCCTCGCCACCTTCCCGCCCCAGGATGATAGGCCGGCATGGAAGGTCTCTGCATGCATTCTGCAGGATAGACACCCCGGCAGCCCCACCCTCCCTGAAGTCGGCAAATCCTGCAGTACCGCCCTGGATCATTGACGTGACCGATCTTCTCATCGCGATCGTCAGGAGCTCTGGTGAACACTCTGCAAGGATCCGGTGCTTAAGCCCGTGAGGTGGGGTGACAAGGGACTCAAGATCACCGGTACAGGGGATATCCATGGCGACCGTGTCGGCAAGATGTGTATGTGCATTAAAGAATGCCGGACAGATCCATCGGTCAGGTACATTCGTCTCATCCTCTATCTTCGCGATAATACCATCTCTGACCACGATGGTTACCGGATAGGGAATGAGCGGGTCACCAAGAAATGCCATCCCGCTGTAAGATCTCTCATCCATGAATGCAGACTCCTGAACCTGCTTTTAAATAATCAGCAGTTGAATGATACGTATGGCAAAGAAATCGGGTGGAAGACTTATATCTTCTGCCGGTCTCGTCAATTATTACGACAGTGAAGACCGGCGGGCAGTCCACATCAGCCCCTACATAGTCCTCGGTGCAGCAGTTGGTATTGCGGTTATCATCTTCGCTGCTAACCTGATCAAATTCTAACATCCTTCTTTTTGGAGCGAGCGTCTGATGATGTCCTCTTGTTTTGTGAAGTAGATATCATCATGGCCTGTCCATGCAGGGCAGCCCCTGAACAGTACTACCGGAACTCCATTGTTACTCTCACCCATCACGAAGTTGGAGAAACCTGCTATCTCGTCGATCACCGCTTCTTCTGTTATCTCAAGGACCTTTCCGAAGAGATCGGTGTCACCCCTGAAGTCTCTGATTGCAGGCATCCCGCTCCATCCGATAGCATGACCCGTCTGGCCACGCCTGAACGCACGCCCGCATGTATCGGTCAGGATAACCCGGCACGATGCTCCTGATATCTCATGGATCCGGTCTGCAAGCCGTGAGGCTTCTGCCATCGGATCGGGAGGGAGGTAGACTGCATAGCCATGCTCAACATTGCTTGCATCAACACCAGATCTGACACCCACATGTCCGCAGGGAAGAGCGGTCAGGGTGAACGGTGTCTCGATCACAACATCTGCGGCCTGGTCAAGTACAACCTGCAGAAACCTGGGATCCTCGCCGGTTACCGATGCGATGGAGCATGCCTGCTCACCAGGAGTGACCTCGTCCAAAAGCCGTGAGTACCCGTTTGCCTTCGAGATGATCGTGGTGGCAATGCAGAGTATATCGCCATCCTTCAGTGTGACAGCGTTGCAGATAATTACTGCAATATCGTCCCCTTTTTGTATTAGGGGAAGCCCAAGAAGGCCGGTTACCGAAATTGAAGATTCCATAGATTACGCCTGTTCATAAGGGGTGCAGCAGTGATCTCATATATCAATTTGGTTCCCGCCCTTCAGATACAAACAAGGTATTCCCGAAACGCCATCAGGGGGTATCCGGAAGATTCATCTGGAGTCGCAGATCTAAGGTTCAGACCATGTATCTGGTTATCCGGTGCGGAGGATGCTCACACATGATGACAGCGCCAGATTACCGGCACCATATGCTCTGTCCGGTGTGTGGTGTGACAACCGCCATTGCCGATACCAGAGTTTATGTCACCTGCCGCGAACGGGCGGTAGCAGAGAATATCGCTGAACAACTGGCACAGATATTTGCAAGACGGCATGGAAAGGATCTCAACGAAGAGGAGCTTCTGATGCTGCGCCAGCGGTTTGCAGCATGGGAGAGGCAGTCAGGCTGGTCATAGACCTGCTGCTGCGTATGATTATGGAGAGCAGAGCGGAAGAGCCGAAGATAACAGGAGAGGATCTCCATACATACTACAATGCCCTGCTCACCTCGTTTGGTAACCGGGGCTGGTGGCCTGCTGACGGGTGGTTTGAGACGATCGTCGGTGCCATTCTTGCCCAGAACGTCTCGTGGACCGGGGCTTCGCAGGCGGTACAGGCCCTGAAAGACGCCGGACTTCTTGACCCGAACCAGATCCTGACAACCTCCAAGGAAATTATCGCACCGCTGATCAGATCCTCACGATATTACAATCAGAAAGCAGAACGTCTGCAGGTATTTGCCAGATTCTTCGTTGAGCAGTATAACAGCGACAGGACCCTGATGGACAGGGAGGATACCGGAACTCTACGCAGTCTCCTGCTTGATCTCAAAGGGTTCGGACCTGAGACTGTCGACTCCATCCTTCTGTATGCATGTGAAAAGCCAATCTTCGTTGTTGATGCATACACGAAAAGGATCGGTTCCAGGATCGGATGGTTTGCTGCAGATGAATCATTCCAGCAGATGCAGGAGTTCTTCACAACAAGGTTGAAGCCCGACTCTGCTCTCTTCAACGATTTTCACGCCCAGATCGTGTACCTGGGAAACGTAGTCTGCAAGACCAGACCATTGTGCAGTTCCTGTCCGCTGAGGAAGATAGATGATCGGCTCCGGTGCAGATACACAGCACCGGACAATCCTGAAGCCAGGAAGACTAAAAACAATAGTCAGAACAGAAACATAAGCAAGAGTAGTCATGGGGCATGATGTAACCTCTGCCATCGATGAGGCACTAAACCGGACAAGAACCCTGCTCTGGCCTCCCAGGACAGGAGTCTGGATACGCCTTGCAATCATAGCCCTCTTTCTCGGTGGGGTTGTTGTCAACCCACTCAGAACAGACACGACACTGGCCGGCGTTCCAGTCGGCATGCCCGGGCCGGAGGCCATCACTGAATACGCAAATCTGGTGGTGACACTCGCTGCCGGACTATTTGTGGCAGGAGTCATCTATGTGGTGATCAGCTCTCTCCTCCAGTTCATCTTTGTGGACTGCCTCTCCACGAACACCATCCTACTCACAAGGACACTTAAGCTCAGGTGGGGAAAAGGGATCAGGCTTGTCGGGTTTTACATCTTCCTCCTTCTGATAATTCTCATCTCCATGATTATCCTAACTCTCATGATCCTTGTTCCCGGGATGCAGACCGGGCGTTTTGATCTTGCCAGGTTCATGATCCTGATCATCGAGACCCTGCTCGCGTTGCTTATAGTGCTCATCCCGGTCTGGATCATGGCGATCCTGACCGCTGACTTCCTTGTTCCGGTGATGATCGTTGATGACTGTGGAATTTTAGCAGGTTGGAAGAGGATGATCGGACTATTCTCAGGGAGATGGATGGATGTAGGAATATATACAGGTCTGAAGATCCTGCTCATTTTTATTTCAGGGATGATTCTTGGGGTCGTTATCTTTTTGATCAGCATCCCGCTCGGACTTCTGGGTGCAGTAGCATCAGTTGGGTCCGGGCTTACATCCATGCAGAATCCTGCAGGAATAATCACACTCGGAGTCGGAACCGGGGCAATGATACTCATCTCACTCTTCCTTCTTGTCCCGTTGATAACCTTCTTCAGATATTACTCGTTGGTAGTGCTCCGTGACCTTGACCCCGCCTATGACCTTCTTCCCTGAACCATGATCAGGTCTCTCTGATTGAGGCGGCCTGACTTGGCTATCACCACAAAATCTTCATACGGTGCCTGCCAACGTGTGATCAGCGACCTGTGTCTCAAGGTCTTGTGTGATATCATGGATACCCGTTCAATACTCATCTCCCTCCTGATCCTCGGCATCGCTGGTGCTGTAGTGATTGGTGGTTCATCTGCCGACGGAAATACCTCGACCCAGGGCCAGAATGTTTCCCTGAATCTCTCTTTGAATACGACCAATACAACAGCAGATAGAATTGTGAATCTGAGTTCCCCTTTCTCTGACGAACTCCTGAACCAGACCGGGGGGTTCAATCAGACAGGTGAAACAGCAGGTGCAGAATCTGCAGACGAAGAAAGTGCAGCAGTTGATAACCAGGGAATGTACAGCGGAACCGGACACCCGAATGAGGATACAGATGTCCAGAGTTCGACACCCTCGGGTGATCCACTACTCAATGAATATGCTCTTGGTGGTGTCAGCATCGACATCGGGGCACACCTGATGGAGGCACGGGGCAATGACTCAAACGTCTCATCAGAGATAACACTCAAGGACCATACCAGTGCGAACGGATACATCAGGACTATTCAGAAAGATTTCCATTACGAGAGCAAGGTCGATACTCCCCAAGATCTCTGATCTCAATATTTTATTATCACAAGAATTATCACCAATAGCCCTCTTATATCCTGATAATGAATCGGGATGAGTCTCTTTTAGCCGAAGGAAAGAGCCTTGACAGTGATAGTATCCTGATGGACCCTTCCTGCTACATCAACCGGGAGTTATCCTGGCTCCAGTTCAATCGGCACGTGCTCGACGAGGCAAAGGATCCGGCTCATCCCCTGCTTGAACGGGTCAAGTTCCTTGCCATATTCTCAAACAACCTGGACGAGTTCTTTATGATCAGGGTTTCAGGTCTGCACCGTCAACTTGATGAAGGTGTGCTCAAATCCCCTCCAGACGGGCTCACTCCTGCACGGCTCCTTGACAAGATCTACGAGGACCTCTTCCCGCTGCTTGAAGAGCAGGTAGCCATCTGGCATGATGAGATCATTCCTGCTCTCCGGGATCAGGGGGTCATCATCCACACCTACGAGACACTTGATGAGAGGCAGAAGCGATCCCTCAGGACATACTTCATAAAGGAGATATTTCCGGTTCTCACCCCCCTGGCTTTTGACAAATCGCACCCCTTCCCGTTCATCTCAAACCTGGCACTTAATCTTGCTATCATTGTCAGGGAGCGTGGGGGTGAAGAGGACCTCTTTGCCAGGATCAAGATCCCAAACAAACTCTTCCCCCGCCTGCTGAAGATCCCTGACGATGAGAACGGACCAAAAACTCCGGGAGGCATTGAACTTGTATTCCTTGAGGATGTGATATCTGCAAACCTTGACCTTCTCTTCCCTGGTCTTGAAGTCAGGGCTGCATACCCGTTCAGGGTTACCCGCGATGCTGACATCGAGATAGAGGAGGATGAAGCTGACGATCTTCTGACCGCTGTTGAGGAGTCAGTCGGGAGACGGTGGGTCGGCATCCCTTCACGGATCGAGGTCTCATCCTGGATGGACCAGGCGGTCTGTGGGATGATGGGTGAGAAACTGGTCAAGCACCCGCATATGTTCTACCGGATTGCAGGTCCGATCGGGATGGCTGACCTCATGTGTATGCTTGATCTTGACCGGCCTGATCTCAAGGATCCCCCGTTTGTTCCGAGTGTCCCGAAGATCCTGGAGAATGAGAAGGCCATCTTCAGCACGATCAAATCCCGTGATGTAATGCTCTTCCATCCCTACGAGAGTTTCCAGCCAGTGATAAACTTCCTCAACCAGGCTGCAAAGGATCCTGATGTACTTGCTATCAAGATGACCCTGTACAGAACAGGAACCCGTTCTCCGATCGTCAGAGCACTTCTCGATGCAAGAGAGATGGGGAAGGCTGTATCGGTGGTGGTAGAACTCAAGGCACGGTTTGACGAGGAGAACAACATCGGTTGGGCCAAAGCACTTGAGCACGCCGGAGTCCATGTCGTATTCGGGATCATGGGGCTTAAAGTCCACTCCAAACTCTGTCTGGTTGTGCGGAGGGAGCGTGACGGGATCGTCAGGTACGTCCATATGAGTTCTGGCAACTACAACGCATCCACTGCCAGGATTTACACCGATATCGGGCTCTTCACGGCAAACCCGGAGATCGCATCTGATGTGTCGAACCTCTTCAACTCCCTGACCGGATACTCGAGATACATGGCATACAACCACCTGCTGGTATCGCCAAAATACATCAGGCGGGGCATCATCTCGCTCATCGAACGGGAGATCAAACGGCAGCGTGAGTACAAGGATGGCCATATCATCCTGAAACTCAATGCCATTCAGGATGAAGAGATGATTCAGGCCCTCTACCGTGCATCCATTGCAGGGGTTAAGGTAGAACTACAGGTCAGGGGGATCTGCTGCCTGAGGCCTGGAATAAAAGGGTTATCTGAAAATATTTCTGTAAGCACCATCGTAGGACGGTTCCTTGAGCACTCGCGAATCTATTACTTCCACAATGGCGGAGACGAGATCCTGCTGATGGGCAGCTCTGACCTGATGCCCAGGAACCTGAACCGCAGGGTCGAGGTGCTGTACCCAATCCTTGACCCGGGTATCAAGCAGGAGATCATAACAGAGATCCTCCCGATCCACATGCGTGATACAGCAAAGGCACGTATTCTGGGTTCGGACGGAATATACCATCCAAGGAAACCGGCAAACGGTGACGAGCCGGTCAATGCACAGGAGTGGTTCCTCAAGCATCGCGGATTCTGGAACCAGCAGATTGCTGATGAGCCTGAAGATATGAGTATCGGACGTAATGGCATCTGATCATATAATCCGGACCGAAAGTACGGGGAAGAATCACAGTCAGGTTCAGAATACCAGGATGAGAGATTCATGGTAACCGTACTTGGAATAGATCCAGGATATGCAACCATGGGATACGGGATCATCTCTGATGATCGGCAGACTCCTGGTGCTGATGAATGGGGCTGTGTGAAGACGAGTAAATCAGACGGCGATTCGCCGGTACGGCTTGGACTCATCTACAAGGGTGTTGTTGATCTGATCGAACGGTTCAGCCCGGAGAGCATGGCAATAGAGCGCCTCTTTTTTGCCAGGAATACAACCAGTGCTCTCCAGGTGAGCGAGGCTCGGGGTGTTATCATCCTTGCTGCAGTGCATCATGACATCCCGGTGACCGAGTATACACCAAACCAGGTGAAGGTCGCGATAACCGGGTCAGGGTCTGCTGACAAGAGACAGATGCAGGAGATGATCACACGGTTGCTCAGACTTCCTGAGATCCCAAGACCCGATGATGCTGCCGATGGCCTCTCACTTGCACTCTGCCATATCAACTGCTCGCGGGGACGACGATGATAGCACGGCTCAGGGGTCCGGTCGTCGATGCCGGGGATGATTATGTGATCATCGAGGCTGCAGGGGTGGGTTACCGGGTCAGGGTTCCCGAACCATCGGCTGCAGCACTCAGGGGATCAAAAGAGGCGGTGATTCATACTGAGATGGTGGTCAGACAGGATGCAATCCTGCTGTACGGATTTCAGACCGCAGCAGAACTGAAGGTCTTTAGGATGCTGACATCAGTCTCACGGGTCGGACCCCAGCTTGCAACCGCAATCCTCTCACGACTGAGACCGGACCAGGTCGCAGGTGCTGTACTTGCAGGTGACTCACGCCTGCTTGCCACAGTGCCAGGTGTCGGAAAGACAGGAGCAGAGCGGATCGTGCTTGAGCTCAAAAAGAAGGCAGCCGCCCTTGCAGCAGATATCGGAACTCCGGGATCTGAAAGAGGAGGCACCGCCTCTGCTGATGCTGTTCTTGGGCTGATGGCACTCGGATACGGGCAGGGCGAGGCCGCTGCCACCGTCGGAAAGGTCGAGTCATCAGCACACGACGGATCCGCTGCAGGGATCATCAGGGAAGCCCTCCGGATTCTGAAGGACAAGGGGGAGAAGAATGAGTGAGCAGGTTCTTAAGCCGGCTATTCTGGACGAGGACAAGGAGGAGAAGACGGTCCGCCCGTCGCTTCTCGAAGAGTTCATCGGGCAGAAGCAGGTGAAGGAGAATCTGGCAATCGCCATCGAGTCTGCAAAGCTTCGTGGGCAGCCACTCGATCATGTTCTCTTCTCAGGTCCTCCTGGACTTGGCAAGACCACCCTCGCCCATATCATTGCACGGGAGATGAGTTCTGCCATTGAGGCCACGACCGGCCCGGTGATAGAGCGACCGGGCGACCTGGCTGCAATGCTTACGCCCCTGAAACAGAGGGATCTCCTCTTCATCGACGAGATCCATCGGTTGAGCCCGATCGTCGAAGAGATCCTTTATCCCGCGATGGAGGATTATGCGATCGATGTCATGATCGGGGAGGGACCGTCGGCCCGCTCAATACGGCTGCCGCTTGAGCGGTTCACACTCGTTGGAGCAACCACCAGGATCGGCCTGCTCAGTTCGCCATTCAGAGACCGGTTTGGTCTCATCCTCAGGCTGGATCTCTATGATCCTGTAGATCTCGCAACGATCGTGACCCGGAGTGCCTCTATCCTGAAGATCCCTATAACACCGGAAGGAGCTGACGAGATAGCAAGGCGAAGCCGTGGAACCCCAAGGATAGCAAACCGCCTTCTCAGAAGGGTCTATGATTATGCCATCGTCAGGGGAGACGGATCGGTCGATGATCAGATCGCAGATCTGGCACTCACATCACTTGGTATCGATCGGCTCGGGCTTGACGAACTTGACCGCAGGATCCTTCAGGTTATTGCACGGGACTTCCAGGGCGGACCGGTGGGACTGAAGACGATTGCCATCTCGGTTGGCGAAGAGACCAGAACGATAGAGGATGTGTATGAGCCGTTTCTGATCAGGATCGGATTTCTCAAGCGTACACCCCAGGGGAGGGAGACCACACCGGCCGCAATCAATCACCTGACCGGATCAGAACTCCCAGGCACCACAAACTCATCACTCAACGATTTCATCAGGTGAGGACCTCAGGCAGGTCTCCAGCGATCATGCTGCACGGGACCAGAAGGCTTACTGGTCTTCATATCGTACCAGTACCGGACTGGAAGCCGATGATCACGATGAAATCTCTCCATCTCATAAGTTCTTTCCTTCTGCTCCTGTTCCTTGTCGGGTTCAGCATGGCAGAATCCCCGATAATTAATAACTCGACGATTCTGAACAGTTCAGCAGGTGCTGTCCATGCAGATCTGCTGAACACTGCAGACCTTGCCATCATAGCCAGCATCACCCCACGGGAGGCAGAGATGGGATCTCCGTTCTCTGCCGCAATTGGTGTGGTGAACCCGGGACCTGCAGCAGCCGACCAGGTCAGGATTGACTATTACCTGGTTCCGAATGCCACCGGTGCCATTCCAATATGGATACATCAGAAGACCGCCGAAGAGATCCCTGCTTTTTACAGCGACAGGGTCCCATTCACCGTGGATCTTCCTGGTGGAATCACGCCTGGAGAATACAATCTCATGGCAACCATCTCGACTGTCACGATTGACCGGAACCTGAGCAACAACGAGTACATCTCGGCTGCTCCTGTCGAGGTGAAACGTGCGGTAGAACCGTCACAGTCAGATCTTCCTGATCTCGACGTCTCACTTGATAGTATATCAGCCACTGAGATAACACCGGACTACCCGCTCACTATCAACTACACCGTCTCCAACATCGGAAAAGGGAGTGCAGGAACCTTCCGTCTTGGTTTTTATCTCTCCAAAGATCCTGAAGTGGACCCGTCAGATCAGAAACTCTGGGATGTCATCTTCTATCAGGCATACCCGGGAATGTCAGAACCAGGATCAAGTACAAATCTGATTCCCCATGATATCGCACCGGGTGAGTACTACCTCGGTGCGGTCATTGACTTCACCCACATGGTTTTAGAGGCAGATGAAGAGGGGAATACCGCAGTTCTTGGAACACCGATCACGATCACACCGCAGAATCCTCCGGTTACCCAGGCATTTCTCGATCAGGTAGCCGGGTACATCACAGAAAAGACCAATAAATACAGGGAGTACAGGGACCTGTCCGCCCTGAACTATGACCCAAAACTCGCAGCAATTGCACAGTCCCACAGCACCGACATGGCAGCCCGCAACTACTTTGCACATGAAACACCGGAGGGAGTGAACCCGACCGGACGGGCACAGGAGGCAAAGTACGAGACCACCAAGAGGCTCTCGGATGGAAGCGTGAGAATCGGTATTGCAGAGAATATCGTTAAGATCGCGAAGGGTAATATCATCGGTAAAGGGTACTCAGGATTTGTGGACCCGAGCGATTCGCAACAGGTCGCTGACGTGATGATGATTGAATGGATAAACAGCCCAGAACATAATCAGAACCTGGTCAACACCGGTATCGATCGAATCGGTGTAGGAGTTACATATGACGGAGAGTTCTTCTATGCAACCCAGAACTTCTATTGAATATCTGTGAAATATCTTTTTATTACCTCTTTTTCCTCTGTTCAGTCGTTCGGGCAGAACAGTCACATCCCACTCTGATAACCGGGCCATAAATTGAAAGGGTTATATGGTTCTATGATGAGCCTATAGCAGACGTGAGATCAAGATCGATCACATATCTACCCATGCAGGGATTAACCCGGCCGGACACCAGGATTACACCGGTATTTCACCTGGCGTCATCCCTGCATTATTATCTGCAGCAGACAGGGGTACTCAATTTTCTGCAGTGCTGCTTCAGGTATCTGATATCATGGCTGAAGATCTCTCCGGCTGGAGATCGTTATCTTCTGCCTTCCTTCTTGCCAGTGACAGATTTTCCGTACCGATATAATTACACGATCTTACAGATGACAAGGGAGTAATATGAGCAGGAAATGGGTGTACGACTTTACCGAAGGCGATGGTAAGAACAAGAAACTCCTCGGAGGCAAAGGTGCCAACCTCTGTGAGATGACGCAGATAGACCTGAATGTACCTCCGGGTTTTGTTATCACAACCGAGGCGTGCCTGGCCTTTCTCGCTGACCCGGAACGCAAGTTGCCAGAGGGTGTTATGGATCAGGTGCATTCAAACCTGGCAGCAGTTGAGAAGAAGACCGGGCGAACATTTGGCGGGAGAGAAAAACCTCTTCTGGTCTCGGTTAGGTCAGGTTCTGCGATCTCCATGCCTGGTATGATGGACACGATCCTCAACCTTGGTCTCAACAACCAGACCCTGCTCGGGTTGATTAACGGGACCGGCAATGATCGGTTCGGGTATGATGCATACCGCAGATTTATTCAGCTCTTTGGTAAGGTTGCACTCAATGTTCCTGAAGAGAAGTTTGATGCCGAGTTCGAGGCTGTCAAGCAGAAGGCGGGTGTCAGGCATGACGTGGATCTCGCTGCGAGCGACTTAAGCGAGATCTGTGAACGCTTTCTTAAGGTTGTCCAGCTCTGCACCCACAAACCATTCCCGACAGACCCCTATGAACAGCTGGAGATCGCCATCAAGGCAGTCTTCAACTCCTGGATGGGCAAGCGTGCGGTAGACTACCGGCGGGAGTTCAGGATCACACCCGAGCAGGCAAACGGGACCGCCGTGAACGTGGTCGCGATGGTCTTCGGAAACATGGGCAATGACTCGGCAACAGGTGTCGGGTTTACCCGTGATCCAGGGACCGGCGAGAACGTGATGTTCGGTGAGTACCTGGTTAATGCCCAGGGAGAGGATGTGGTCGCAGGTATCAGAACGCCAAAACCTGTTGCTGCCATGGCAGAGGAACTACCTAAGCTCTTTAATGAGTTGATGGAGCTCCGCCGTAAACTCGAAGCCCATTATAAGGAAGTGCAGGACTTTGAGTACACCATCGAGAAAGGTACTCTCTACTGCCTGCAGACCAGAAACGGAAAGATGAATGCAACCGCACTCGTCCGCACGTCTGTTGAGATGGAGAAGGCAGGTCTTATCGACAAGCGCCAGGCTCTGCTCAGGATCAACCCCGAGATGCTGAACCAGCTCCTCTTCCCCCGCCTGGATCCAAAGAACACGAGCAAACCGGTGGCAAAAGGCCTGCCTGCATCACCCGGTGCTGCAATCGGTATCGCCGTCTTTGATGCAGACCGGGCAGAAAAACTTGGCAGAACCGGGGAGCGAATCATTCTTGTCAGGGAAGAGACCAAGCCTGAAGACATCCATGGTTTCTTTGCATCCCAGGGCATCCTGACCAGCAGAGGAGGAAAGACATCGCATGCTGCCGTGGTAGCCCGGGGTATGGGAAAACCCTGTGTGTCGGGTGCTGAAGGTATCACCGTTGATATCCACCTGAAGGTTGCACGGGTCGGGGATACCGAGTTCTGCGAAGGTGACCTCATCACCATCGACGGGACCACCGGTCTTGTGTACCTTGGTGAAGTCCCGATGATAGAGGCTGAGTTCTCACCCGAACTTGAGACTGTACTCTCATGGGCAGACGAAGCAGCACGGCTCCAGGTCATGGCCAACGCTGACACCCCTGAGGATTCCCAGCGTGCCCTGAAGTATGGGGCAATGGGTATCGGGCTCTGTAGGACAGAGCGGATGTTCAATGGTGTTGAGCGGCTTCCGATCATGGTAGAGATGATAATTGCAGAGACCAAGGAAGACCGCACTGCTGCACTTGGAAAACTTCTCCCAATCCAGCGGGAGGATTTCAGACAGATCTTCGAGGTGATGGCACCCAGGCCCGTCACCATCAGACTGCTCGATCCGCCGATCCATGAGTTCCTGCCAACCGAACGGCAACTCGTCGATGAAATAAAGGAACTTCGTAACCTTCGCGAGACTATCAAGGGCATGCAGGTCCTCTCAGATGCTGCCAGGTTCATGAACTTCCCTGAATTAAAGTCAAAGGTTCAGGGCTTTGTCGACCCGGAACTTGTCGATGCGGTTGTCGCCAAGAAAGAGACGATGCTGAAGAAGGTCAGGGCCCTGCATGAGGTGAACCCCATGCTCGGACACCGGGGAGTCCGGCTCGGTCTTACCTTCCCTGAGATCTACGAGATGCAGATACGAGCTGTGCTAGAGGCTGCAGCCGAGTGCCAGAAGGCAGGTACCGAGGTTCACCCCGAGATCATGGTGCCCCAGGTCTGCACTGCCCAGGAACTCAAGCGGGTCAAGGAGTGGGTGGTCATGATCCAGAAGAGCGTTGAAGAGGCATACGGCCTTACCCTGAAGTTCAAATTCGGCTCTATGCTTGAGGTGGTTCGGGCATGCATGCGGGCTGACAACCTTGCAGAAGAGGCAGAATTCTTCTCGTTCGGAACCAACGATCTCACCCAGGCAACCTTCTCGTTCTCACGCGAAGATGCCGAGAACAAGTTTCTGCCGATGTACAACATGAGCAACATCCTCCAGGATAACCCGTTCGAGGTCCTTGACGTCAAGGGTGTCGGCAGACTGATGGAACAGGCAGTAAAGTGGGGACGCCAGGTCAGGACAGACATGAAAGTCGGTATCTGTGGCGAGCACGGAGGCCACCCGGCATCGATCATCTTCTGCCACAAAATAGGGCTCTCGTATGTATCCTGTTCAGGACCCAGGGTCCCGATTGCCAGGCTGGCAGCGGCTCATGCAGCACTGCTGGACAAGGCCTGAAACACGGGCAGACAGATCCAGAGGTCCTATCCTTTTTTCCATATCCCCTATATCGTTCAGTCAGGCATACAGAAAGAGAAAAGCCATATCTATACGAGGCATACTGAGTAGCAGACCTGGTGATGACTAACAATACTATTCAGGCAAAACGGGATCCCGAGTATTTAATCGAGATGTCTGAGTACCTCAATGCGCTTGCCAACCCTACCCGCCTCCAGATCCTTGCTGCTCTTGAGGTAAAGCCCCTTGAACTCAAGGAGATCACCACTATCACCAAGACCAGTTATGAGAATATCAGAAAACACCTGGATAAACTGGTCCTGGCAGGGCTTGTCAGAAAAGATGCCGGCATGAGCTCTGAAACCATGACAGGCGTCCATCCGGTATGGAAATACTCTCTGGCACCTGGTGGCATGGAGGCGATCATCACCAACCTCTCCATGTTCTCAAAAGTGCCGCTCACGATCACCCATACTGAACTCGCTGATCAACTCAAGACGGTAAGAAGTGAACTCGCAGATCAGTTCGGACAGAAGTCACCAGGCCTCTACCTCACCACCGGACCTGAAGAGAAGAATATCTATCCGCTTGAAGGAGAAAAAACTGCTATCGGCAGGATAGATCCGGTTGACCCGGCCTCGTCTCAACAGAGTTCTTCCCGCATCGTCCTCTCAGCAGAATACCGCTCGGTTTCACGGGTGAGCAGACCACATTGTATCATCTGGCATACAGACAAATGGGAGATCGAAGATTATGGCAGTACTTCAGGGACATTTGTAAACACCGAACCAATAGCCCCGAGAACACGGCATGAGATCCGTGACGGGGATATCATCATACTTGGAACAGGAAACTTTTCGGCACGGTTTCTCTTCCTGAACGACACAACTCAGTAAATACACTGTATCCCGACCTGTATGATAAGAAAAATAATACCATACCTTTTCCTGCTTCTTCTTTTTACCGGGGTCACATTAGCATCCGGATCTCCTGCGGATGATTTGGGTACCCCACAGCAGGTACAGGAATATCAGGCAGGAATTCACGGTGACAAGGCCCCACCAATTGTTATCCTCCGGACATCCAATCAATCAGGATCAAACCAGAGTGAAGGTATACCTGCAGAGATAATTATCGCTCCTCCAAACAAAAACGGATCTGATGGCCCACGGTTCTTCATCAATGGCTGGGACGATGAGAAAAATCCTGATCCCTCGACATATCAGGGACTCATGATCTCACCGTTGATGCAGATCCTTCTTTCTGTCGGGATCTCCCTGATAATATTGGTGCTTGTAACTGCAGCAGGTCTTCGGATTGGCTCCTCCTACCAGTATGAATCATGTATCAGGACACGGAAGTGGATAGGAGTAGGGCAGATACTCTGCTCACTCCTCATTGTAGCGGCAGTCTGGATGATATTTACGGCTCAATATAATTCCAGGCCTGATCCCTACTTCCTCTCAACGTTGTACGCATTTCTTGGGGTCCAGGTTTATCTGGCAATGTCATCTCTTATCCAGGCGATATCAATATTCAAAAACCGGCCGGTCCCTCCCGTTTACCACATTCACATCCTCTTCGTCTTCATCGCGATCAGTCTCGTCCTGATGTCAAGGGTTCCATTCTTCCCTCCTCTTCCGACAACCATCCTGGCTATCTCAATATTTTACCTGCCAGGTGCGATCCTCTCCCTCATGACAAGTCAGATCATCAGACGGACTGCTGATATCGGACAGTTCGATCCAAGCCTGACCCTGACAAGAAACCAGTCGGTCATTCATACCGAGATCACCTCGTCTTTTCCTGAAGCACTACGAATGCGGTACGAGGACGTTAGCATCATCGGGAGCGGTGGTGTTGCTGTTGTATACAGGGCTGTTCGGGTGAGAGATGGGAAGCAGGTGGCACTGAAGATACCATTCTCTCCTGATGAGACTAGTGGGAAGACGTTCCTGAACGAGATGGCAGTCTGGCGTGAACTGCATCATCCCTGCATCGTGGCCATCTACGACCAGAACATCTTCCCAATACCATATGTAGAGATGGAGTACATGAGCAGATCACTCCGGGATGTCACGTACCCGGTAGCACCAGAGCGGGCGGTCTCAATCATCGGGGATATCGCCTCTGCTCTCTTGTACGCTCATGGGAAAGGGGTAATTCACCGGGATATTAAACCGGGCAACGTGCTGCTTACGAGTGACGGCAGGGCTAAACTTGCAGACTGGGGGCTTTCACGATCGCTCCACCGTGCAGAGGATACAAAGAACACAAGTTTCTCACTCTTTTATGCAACTCCTGAGCAACTGGCCCCTGACATGTACGGAAGCGGTGATCAGCGGACAGATATCTATCAGCTCGGAGTTCTCCTATATGAACTGCTCTGCGGAGAACCTCCCTATGTAAAACCTGGTATAGGTGAGATCTTCATGGCAATCCAGAAGAACCAGTACCGGCTCCCCTCTGAATGTAATGAATCGCTAGCCCGTTTTGATGCTCTGATAAAAAAAGCACTCAAAGCTGATCCGGCAGAGCGGTTTCCATCAGTTGAGGAGTTTATCGCGTGCCTCGAGAAGACGAAGATAACCGGCAGATAATAACAACCCTGTTGGCTCTCCGGTTTCCTCTCCTCAATATCCAACTTAAAGGTTGAGTCGTTCAACTGCTGATATCTGTTTTTTTAATCCATATCTCTCCAGAATGCTCTGCTGCGAGTAATACGAGGCGAGAGATATGATAAACTCATCAGTATCAGCAGTTATACCGGTTTTCAATGATCAGGCTGCGTTGAGCAGAGCTATTCCCGCAGCAATAGATATCCTTGAGAAGAACACCCAGTGGTTTGAACTTATCATTGCCGAAGATGCGAGCACAGACGGATCATATGAACTTGCCAGACGATGGGCAGTTCATGACAGGAGAGTTCGAATTATCCACCGGGATAAGAGATCCGGAAGGGGTTCGGCCCTGACCAGGGCCTGGAGAGAGTCAGCAGGAGACATATTCTGTTACTTTGATGTAGACTTGGCAACCGACATGAAAGAACTTCCAACACTGCTCCAGGTAATCGAAGACGGGTACGATGGCGTCACCGGTTCGCGTCTGCTGGCTGAAAGCCAAGTGGTGCGTGACCAGAATCGGGAGATGAAGAGCAGGGTGTACAACAACCTTGTACGGATGATCCTCGGAAGTACAATCCATGATCATCAGTGCGGATTCAAAGCATTTCGGAGGGAGATTATGGCATCACTTCTTCCTTTTATCCATGACACACACTGGTTCTGGGATACAGAACTCCTGATCCTCTGCCAGAAGAGGGGATATGCTCTTGCAGAACTACCTGTCAGGTGGACACAAGGCCAGGGGACAACGGTCAGGACCTCAGATATTTTCTCCATGAGCAAGGCGATTATAGATCTCTGGTTTCGTCTACACCTGACAGGCCTTGCCACCCAGGTAAAGTCCTCGCCAGATGCTCATCCGTATGATAAGTTTCAGCCGCGAAGTTATCACCGGGAACAAGAACATAATGACCAACCACATAGTTGGAAGTCCCAATAATCTGATTCACCCATCAAACCGATTACGCTGGTGATTCTTATCATAATTCTAGGGAGATATTTATTATTATCTAATCAGGGGCCAGATTTGAACAGATTACTTGCGTTGGAAATTATCTCTGCCGTATAAGATGTAAGTATTCTTTCAAATTCGGCATTAGATAGGTTTTCGGATCTGCAAAAGAGAGCGATCGATCTTCCGAACTATGAACTCTGATAACTTACAACCAAGGTATCTACCATCTTTATTAGAGGGTGTGCAGTCCAACCAAGAGGAAAAACAACCATTAACAGTTCTTCACCTTGATGATGACAGAGATTTTCTCAATGTAACCAAGACCATACTAGAACGAACTGAGTATATCAGAATCGATATGGTTGAAACACCGCTGAAAGCTGTTGAGATGGCATTGGATGGGTACTACAACATTCTTATCACAGACATCCATATGCCCATTATGTCAGGATATGAGTTTATCGAAGCAATACGAACGGTGAATGATGAGATTCCAATAATAATTCTCAGTTCGGATCTGAATCCTGCCAAGATTGTAAATTATAAGAATGTTTTTCCAATATCAAAACAAGGTGAAACAAGTCTCGTTTACGACCAAATCAGGCGTCTTATTTTCTTTTTCGGATTAGGTAATGGAAGTCGTACAAGGATTCGGGAGATAGAAATTATAAATGATAATAATAGAGTCGAAAAGTTGTCCTCCCTTATGGAGCATATGAATATTCACGACTTCAGAAACCAGATCAATATTCAAGAAAACCTATTACATTTCCTGATTGAGCAATACCGTGAAATACCTGAACTAACTGATTATCTGACTAAGGTTTTGTACACATCTGAACAGATTCACAACACCATTGATTCAGTAGAGAGAGCCAAATACCAAATTTCAGGTCCACAATGGTTGAACATTGTTGACATGTTTCAACCTGCAGCGAAAAAAGCAGATAAAGAGGGGATTATTTCATCGATAGATGATTATAATGTTGAAATCCTTGCTGATCCTTTTTTTGATCGCATTTTTTCCATTTTTGTGGAAAATTCTATTATGCATGGAGAGAATGTCTCTGTGATCAGCGTCACAGTAACGCAATCTAGTTCAGATCTTTTCCTTGTTTATGAGGATAACGGAAAAGGGATTTCATTTGAAGAAAAAGAGAGTATTTTTACAAGAGGATATGGAGAGAATACCGGACAGGGATTATTTTTTGTCCAAAGTCTCCTTGCCATGAATGGCATGACTGTACAAGAGAAAGGTAAACCAGGAGGTGGAGTGAGATTTGAAATACGGATCCCACCTAACCATTTCAGAACAACTACAGATAAACTCCGATAATATATCAATATAAATTTTAATCAGATTGAGTATGCAACCATGGGGTTGTAGTTATCAACCAACTAAAGTTTTCCATTTTATATACCTTGAGATCAAATAGAGATTGCTCTTTCAATGGGAATACCTATGATTGAGTTGAAATACAGGAACTTGGTATACTTCGCCACCTTTCGTGTATTAGGTTAGCATCTTTACCAGCACAAAGATGCTAACCCTGCATTCCGGCAAACATACCCTGAATTCAGTATGAATGGTATCACAACCCTACCATAGGAGACACCGAAAACCAAGCTTGTCATGATAAGCTGGTGACGGGGATACCATGATCCTGTATACCCACCTCCTAAGAGAACTGCAGATCCAAATGGGGGAAAGGTCCTCCCCTTTCCCTCAATAATTCTGCCGGACGTTTGATCGTATTCTTTTGTAAACTTTTCACATCCCATCAGGTCTATAGAGCACATGGCTCTTCTCTCTAAGTAGTCAGTGAGAATTTTTAAAGCAGCAGGTCATCAGGTATTATAGGATCTCGTGTACCGATGGGAATAAAAATGCCGGCAAGGCAGCAGGATAACAGGGATCTACCATCGTTCAGAAGAAGACTTCTGATTGTCATCACCTCGATCTTCTTCTTCTTCATCGTGCTCCTGGCCGGCATTATCTACCTGTCCGCAGTCACCCAGGTGATGAATGATTTTAACAGCACACGACTACAGGCTGAAAAGACCTTTGTCTCATCTGCACTTTTGACAGAGTATGGGGTTGAATCGTTTGACTCCCAGTATGACTTTCTTCTTCAAGACAGAATACTCCAGTTTCTCCATGCCTACTAGGAGAAGAGAACAGATCCTGCTGCTGTCGATCTGGAGGGTTTAAAGAAGAACTTCTCGCCCGATGCACCAGGTGATCTGGAACTCTATCTGATCAACAAAAGTGGGGTCGTGGAGTATACGACCTATAAAAAGGACAAGAATGTAGACTTCAGTAAATATCCGGACTTTTTTTTCCTCGCTCACCAGCATACGACTCGGAGACGAGTTCAGATCAGATCCCTGGATCAGAGATTTTGATGATTCACAGGTTTACTGGAAGTACTGGTATCTCCCGACCGATGATCACGAGTACATCCTTGAGATTGGGCTTAGAAATGAGAACTACTCACGGTTGCATACTGAGATGATCACCCAACTTAGAAGAGTTGCGACCAGTGCCCTGCATATTTCCGGGCTCATTCATGCGGATGTGTATGACAAGGCTCATTGAAAAAGCAGCATCTGGTCTGATGACGGTCAGAAGAACCGGTCAATGAGTTCTGGTTCTCTGTCCGGAGCCGAACAGGAAGAGGTATTGAACCGGACACTGGAGTCTAAAGAGTCGTTTGTTATTGACAGATCAGACCAGAAGCAGATCATCTCGGTGCAGTATATCAATCTTTCAACAACCAGATCCACATCAGGAGCAGAACGGAGTTATGTCGGAGTGCTGGTCTTCTCTACAGATCCAACAGAACAGTTAATCCAACTGTATAGAGCCGGATTCATGCTCATTACAATTATTGCTCTCCTGTTGTCTCTTATTGCTGCCCGGCACTTATCTGTATATATCTCCCGGCCGATCGAGATGATGACTGAAGATGTCGGGATTATTGCATCTTCATCGCTCTCCCACCAGGTTCGCGAGACCGGTGTTCATGAGACTGAAAAGCTGAGAAGAAGCATAAATTCGCTTGTAGCGAGTATTAAGGATTACATCGCAGAGATCGAGAACCAGCAACAGGAACTCAGGACAGAACTTCAGCTCAGGGTTAAGGCTGAAAACGCTCTTGAAAAGGCAAACAAACGACTGATGCAACTCTCACAGATCACCAGACACGATATCCTGAACCAGATTACAGCCCTTCAAATTTTTCTGGAGATAATTCCTGAAACTACCGATAAAAAGAGAACTGATGAATATACAGGAAAAGCACAGAAGGTGTTGTCCAGCATTACTACGCTCCTCTCGTTCACATATGATTATGAACAGATCGGGCAGGACGGACCAGCCTGGCAGAACATCGGCAACATTCTCGATGATCTTCAGGATGAGTTTTCAGATCAGATTCAGATCAAACATTCGTGTAGTACCATAGAGATCCTGGCAGACCGGCTGATAAAAAAAGTATTCTATAACCTCATTGACAATACCATCAGACATGGTTCAGCATCAACCGTCACGGTATCATTTGAAGAGAGGGATTCCGGATACCTGCTCTATCAGGATGGCGGATACGGAATTGTAGAGTCTGATAAGGAGCGGATATTCTCCAGGGGGTATGGGAGGGGAACTGGTATCGGTATGGCTTTCATCAGAGAGGTTCTTGAATCAGATGATATAACAATACGCGAGAATGGAGTTGCAGGCAAGGGAGCGAGATTTGAGATCATGGTGCCTCCCGACCATTACCGAATCACGGAGACCTGAATGATCCCAGGGATCAGGCACGTGTAAATCTTATATTGTATTGATACCAGTCAAAGGATATGAATAGATAGTATCAGATTATACTAACTCAATCAGATTAGGTATTTTTTAGTCAGTCCCGCCATTCATCTCCGGAATCTGCAACAGTACTAGCCATCCACACCATATTACAGGGCTGAACAAGGTTCTGTGCTAAACAATCTTCACCAATGATAATAAATGTACACTACTTCATGTACCCTCGGGCAAATGAATCGATATTATGAATGATGTCACTGCTTCCTGATATCGCAAGATCATCAGCAAATATTGCAGGATATCTGATCTTTGTCGTGTTGAAACGGCCTTTATATTCGGTGAACAGACTGCGGTTCTTCTGTGAATCTCCAAGATTGTAGTATATGATTCTGACATTGGGGTTACGTTTTTCAAAGAACCTGACAGAATCCAGAGCCTGCTCACAGGACTGGCACTCACGATCATAGAAAAAGACCAGCGGAACGGGATTCTTAATCAACCCCGCAACGGTTGTGTTGATAATGCCCGGGATCCGATCCTGTGGAACATCGGTACCGTTTGTGAGAAACACCGAGGCTGACACCGGCTGGTTTGCAAGAATGAGAAGCACCGCGACGACGGCAGATCCAGGAATAAGGTACCTATAGATAGATTGTGTAGTCATGATCTCTGATCCGCATATTTTTTAATAGAATCCTATGTAGCACATTTGTCCTGTTTCTCAATTAGGATTATTATATCCATTTCATAATCTTTCATTGAGAGCGATAAAACAATCATTGTATCTGTATCATCAGAGTATTAGATTATGGAAGGTTGTTATGAGAAAAACCCGGGTGCTTCAGGTTATTATTCTGTTATTTTGTTTATTCCAGACAGGAAGTGCGGATCCGATATCATCATCATCAGGCAAATTCACGTTTAATACAAGTATAGATCCTGGTGATGATCTTTTCAGTTATGTGAATGATGGATGGGTTGCCGAACATCCACTCCCGGCAAACAAAAGTTCGTACACTACATTTACCGCAGTTAATGAAAATACAGAAGATCAACTCCACACTCTCTTTAACAAGGAAGCAGCAGATTATGCTTCTGGAAAAGAGAGCCTCATAGGTAAATTCTATGCAAGCGGGATGGACAATGAAACTATTAACAACCTCTCGATCTCTTCTCTGTCTGACGAAATAGCCAGAATTAATTCCATCTCCACACGACAGAACCTGTTCAATGTCTCGTCACATTTGATCGAGAATGGTGTAGCACCGTTCTTTTTGTATTATGCTGACCAGGATCCCACCAACTCGACATGGGTAATTCCACAGGTGGAACAAGGCGGATTAGGGCTTCCAGAACGGGATTACTACTTCAGAAACGATACTGAGACGACTGATATCCAGAAAGCATACAGACAGCACATAAAGAATGTCTTTACACTCCTCAATTATACAGAAGCGGACGCTGATGAGTATGCCGGAATAGTATACAATCTTGAAAAAGAGATGGCATCATCGCAATACACAACTGTTGAGAACCGGGACCCGGTCAATACAACCCATATTACTCAATGGTCTGACCTTTCATCGCAGTACCCGAATATTGACTGGGAGACTCTTACTGCCATCAACGGTTCAGGCCATGCTGACAGGATAAACCTGCATCAGTTGACCACAATTCAAAAACTGGATCAGATGTTCGGATCGGTTCCACTCGAGGATTGGAAGGTATTTTTAATCTACAAACTCGTGGATTCACTCTCCCCCTGCCTCTCAGATCCATTCGAATCGGAAAATTTTGACTTTTACAAGCACATTCTCAACGGGGTTGAATCACCAGAACCACGGTGGAAACGTGTTCTTACCGTTGTGAACTTTGCAATACCCGATGAAGTCGGAAAAAAATATGTACAGGCATATTTCAACGCAGATGAACGTGAAAAGGCCAGATCGATCTCCCATGCCATCAGAGCAACACTGAGGGAGAGAATTGCAAACCTGACCTGGATGAGTGACACGACAAAGCAGGCTGCAATAGAGAAAATGGATGCGATAGTGGAAAAGATCGGGTATCCCGACGTCTGGATTGATTATTCAGGGTTACATCTCACAAACAGTTATACCAGCAATGTCCTTGAAGCAGGACGATTTTCTATGATTTACGGCCCTAACGGCCTTGAAAAGATCGGAAAACCGGTTGATAGGACAACATGGCTCATGTCTCCGCAGACCGTGAATGCATATTATAACCCAACCCTCAACGAGATCGTTTTTCCAGCAGCCATATTACAGCCACCATTTTTTGATCCAAACGCCAGTGATTCTACCAATTACGGAGGAATAGGCACAGTAATTGGTCACGAGATGACCCATGGCTTTGACGATCAGGGGCGGCAGTTCGATAAAGACGGCAACATTCGTGACTGGTGGAATGCAAATGATTCAGCCAGATTCCAGGAGCAGGCAGATCGTATCGTTGATCAGTACAATCACTTTGAGATTATTCCAGGTGTTTTTGTGAACGGCAATCTTACTCTTGGTGAGAATATTGCTGATTTTGGAGGTCTGACCCTGGCATACCATGCCTGGGAAGAGAACGGAAAGGATGCAGGTGAAATGGCTGGCTCAGATAATATCACTCCGGCTCAAAAAGTATTCTTATCCTTTGTACGAATCTGGAGTGGAGTAGCAAGGGATGAGTTTCTCAGAAGTGATTCGTATACCAATCCGCATCCATGGGTAAAATTCAGGTCTAACGGTCCACCGTTCAATATCCCTGAGTTTTATCAGGCATTCCCGTCGGTCGGACCAGACAATGCTCTCTACCGGACTCCTGAACAGCGTCCGGTTATATGGTAACCGGAAAGAATCAGCAGTGAAGAAGCCTGCTTTCCATGTGAAGTAGGGAAATAATTTCAACCCTTTTTTTGATACGTTGTAGAGAAAAGCCTTCTATGTGCAGGCCCGACATGTAGATGATATCGCCTTCAGAATGACAGTTAGGTATCGTAATAGCCACATGAAATACGGAATCAACCTGAGATTATCAATGAAAACAGTAACCTTCATCCTTCTTCTTACACTTATCGCTATCACAACAGTATCTGCTGAGAACCAGGGGTACTCGATCACAAAACACATCGTAAACCCCGGCGATGTCATCGGTGAGACCTCATGGTCAGACAATCTCATGACCAACGGGGGAAAGTTGGCTGTAAACAAGAATTTTGATTTTGATTCACAGAACCAGGCCGTGAACACATACAATATCCAGGCCCAGAAGATACTCACATATGACACCACCAACGGATCGCACCTGCTCGGCGAGGAGAGTTATCTCCTGAACATTGCAGGATCATACAAACCCGCGGATGACGAACATCTCCGCTGCGTATATGCTGCAAGCGATCTCACCTGGCTGCCTGCATTCTGCAACACGGTCCAGGCAAAAGTCTCGCTCATGAATATCAACCATGCACAGATATCAGAGACAGGCAGCCTCAGGATGGTTGGCGAAGATCTGATTCCTGCCGGGCTCAACTACCAGATTGCAATCACCCCGGATTCGAGTTCAGGCGTATCGGTAGCCGATGGAATTGTCAGAACTACATTCAGGGGATCTATTATGGAAGCCAGGGACAATCAGACCAATGTTTCTG
The DNA here is from genome assembly GCF_963668475.1 of uncultured Methanospirillum sp. Lineage (GTDB taxonomy): Archaea > Halobacteriota > Methanomicrobia > Methanomicrobiales > Methanospirillaceae > Methanospirillum. The sequence goes on along the minus strand of NZ_OY764544.1, from coordinate 3,534,420 downwards.
CCACAAACCAGTGGAAAGATCTGACTGGTGTGGCAGGAGACATGAAGAACTTCCAGAAGGCATTCTTGTACCAGTCAGGACTTAAGATCTGACGCTGACAATTAATTCCTTTTTATACGATCAGCCTGCGTTCAAAGAGCCTGATCGCAATATAGGCAGCAATTATCATACCGATGATAATCCAGGCCAGATTTAACGGCCACAATGGCATGGCCCCACCAACCATGATCCCCCTGGTCAGGGCAACCACGTGGGTGAGTGGAAGGGCTACGAGTGCAAAGATCTGCAGAGGTTCGGGAAGCAGGCTGAGCGGGAAGAAGGTTCCACTAAAGAGAAACATCGGGGCGATATAAAGGAGCGAAGGGTAACTTAAGGCATCTATGGATGGTGTGACCGCTGAAAAACATGCCGCAATCGCAGAGAAGAGGAACCCTGCAAGGAATGCGAGAGGCAGAATGATCAGACTCTGGGGTAGATCTGCAAGTCCTAACAGGGAGAGAACCAACAGGATTGCCCCGGCAGAGATCAGCCCACGGGTTGCTCCCCAGAGGATCTCACCAAGTATGATCTCCCGCAGACTTATCGGGGTGGCCATCATTGCCTCGAACGACTTCCCGTAGTACATTCTGACATATGTGCCATACGCACACTCGAAAAATGAGGCGTTCATAACCGAGGCAGCAAGAATTGCAGGGGCTATGAAGCGGACAAACGAAATACCATCCACCTCTCCGACGTATGTTCCGATGCCAAATCCGATAGCGCCCAGGTAGAGCAGAGGTTCGACAAAGGGAGGAAGGGAGTTTACTCTGATATTTTTGCGAAAGACCAGCAGGTTCCGGTACCACACATGGTATGAACTGCGAAACAATTGCCTTGTGGTATCCCAATATGAAACACTCATTCCCGAAGCCTCCTGCCTGTAAGCATCAGAAATACATCTTCAAGACTCGCCGGTCTGGTCACGACCCGGATTCCCGGACAAACTGAGAGGATCTGATCAGCAATCTGACGTGGTGTTCTGGTCTTGATCTGAATCGTTTCACTGACCGACTCAAATGAAATCCCTAGAGAGGTAAGGCAGTCAGCAACTTCAGGTATATGATCAACCTCCACGATGTCCATGCCGATATGGGTCTCGATCAGTTGCCTTGGAGATCCTTCCACCAGGATCTTCCCCTGATCCATAATAACCAACCGGTCACAGAGCCGTGCAGCCTCGTCAAGGTAATGAGTGGTCAGGACAATTGTATTCCCCTGGGCACGGATATGCTGGAGTCGTTCCCAGATATGATGGCGTGCCTGGGGATCCAGTCCGATCGTTGGTTCGTCAAGGATCAGGATCTCGGGATGGTTGATCATCGCCCGTGCCAGGAGCAGTCTCCTCTTCATTCCACCGGATAACTGCTCGATAAGGGTATCACGTTTAGCAGTCAGCTCAAAGAAGTCCAGAAGTTCTTCAGTCCTGGTGCGGGCATCAGCAGGGTCAATGTCAAAGAATGATGCATATATCAACAGGTTTTCTACAACGGTCAGTTCACTGTCAAGGTTGGTCTCCTGGGGAACCACACCGAGCCTGCCGCGAATCTCCCTTCCTGCCAGATCGGGATCCAGGGAAAAGATCTGGAGCGAGCCTGATGTCCTGGGGGAGATACACTCACAGATCTTCATGGTTGTGGTCTTTCCGGCCCCGTTTGGGCCAAGAAATCCAAATAGTTCCCCTTTTTTTACTGAAAAACTTATCCCGTCAACTGCAGTCAGGGAGCCGTACTCCTTCCTAAGATCTACTGCCTCAATTATTCCGGACATTTTTTCCTGCACTCTACCAGTATAATGGTCATCAGGTTGCTATGAAATTGGTTTTTCGGGTTCAGTTTTTATTAGCCTGCCCTTAAAAGACCGAGGACACATTCCATCGCGATGAGGATGATCACAACCCATTCAAGGAAATTTGAGTGCTGTATCCTGACCTCTTCAGAGAGCATTGAGTAGTTCTCATGTATCACCTCTATCTTTCGGTCCACACTTCCACTCCATTGACTGCTCCGCATCACCTTCAGGGCTGTCGCATACACTCTGGCGTAATATACATCCTCGGTGACTTTGATCAGGTTGTTGACCTTCTCTGTGATCTCTGATATCTCGGCATAGGTCTCCATCAACTGGGCCATAATCGCGTGATACTGACGCATTCTGCGAATACGTGACATCCGGTCTGCCTGCTCGATGTCATCATACATCTTCTCCATCTGACGGTTAAGCATCCGGTCATAATACCTGAGTTCAAGAACCTGGACACTGGCAAACTCGATCAGATCAATAAGATCAGTAGGGTTCTCAGGGTTGCAGAGCAGGGCTGAATCATACGAGAGGATCGCAATATCTTCAGTTGTATAACTGAGCGTGTTCCTGACGATCTCTTCCCGCATCTGGGATGAAAACTGGGTTCTTTCACCACTCAGGAGTACAGCAGGGTCAATGCTCTGATCGATCCTATCAGTGACATAAATAGAGTAATCTTCAAAGAAATCAGGTTCGATTGAGAGATTCTGGATATGAGGGCAGAGGATCTCACCCAGGTTCTTCAGGTAAATTCCAAAGAGTTCTGATAATCCTTCATGCCCTAAAAAGAGCAGTACCGTATCTTCGAGAACTGATGAAGGAGCTTCATGATCCTCGTATAAAAAACAGAGACTGATCGCACCGATATCATACAGACGGGCGATGACGCTCATATTGTAAGAAATTCCCTGGCGCTCAACGCTCACCTCATGCATCTTAAGCATGAGTGGCGGATCCTCCATCATAATAGACTTCGGGTTAACCCGAAGGAAACTTGCCCTGGCGGTAAAATAACTCCGTGCAAGTTCACGTTCAAGTTGATCGAGATTAATCTCTCTTCCAATATCGTATATGCGGTAAAAACGGAGTGAAATCACTCTTCACAACTCTCCTTCCGATATTCCTATGAAAAACAGGACTCTATCGTATATATGAGTATGTCGTCAAAGAAGATACTCACATCGATCACCTGCTCATCAATCAGGGGAGGAGAACTATGAATCAGTACAAAGTTCATGAAAATAAGATATTATCTGATGCGTATCTCTGGATCTGTTTATTAATAATAGCAATTTACACCATCATCTTCACCTTTTTTTTAATTGTAAATATCAATAATGGGCTGTTGAATAGTTGTTTAATATCCTGCCCTGCACCCCTGACAACTCATTTTTATTTTCTTCAAGGAACTTCATCAATATTACCCTGATTGCGCGGAGAAGATGAACAGGAAAAACTCGTCTTCAGGTATCTGTAAATTGCATTATAATCATTAGGAAATAATTTTCAAAATCGCCCAAAAATAATTTTTGGGAGAAATTAAGCCGCATTTGTTCGATTTAAAAGGAATATCTCATCGTATTTCGATAGAAACTGTTTTTTATTAGGAGATTGACATTTTGGGGCGTAATAATACTCAAAGATACGATACGAGGATAATTATGGTAGGAATTTGGACAAATCTCCGTCAAAATGCGGGAAAATATCAATGGAGAGATGGTAGTGCCTTCGCGTAGTGAAGAAAAAACATGTTCATGTGAAGGTCCATGTGACTGTGCACATACTACCATTGAAAACCCGATACCTCCGGCAGGCCGGAGAGTCGGACTGAACCGCGGAATAAGACCATGGATGGCGAGTCTCATCGCCATCGGAGGAATCATCGGCTCTTGTTACTACCTGGGATCAGGATATCTCATCAGCCAGATGGGGCCGAGTGTCATTTTTCTCTACTTCATCGGTGGCCTGGTCATCTACACCGTCATGCAGTCATTTGCAGAACTGCTGGTCAACATTCCCCGCCACGGGAACTTTATCAGTTACTCAGCTGAATTCATCTCGCCAACCTGGGCTGTGGGAACCGGCTGGAGTTATTGGTTCAACTGGTGTGCATACATTCCGTCAGAGGCGGTAGCCGGTGGGATCATCATGCATGTATTCTTCGACAACGTCCCGGTTGTAATATGGGCTATCATATTCCTGATTCTTATCACAATCCTGAACATCATTCATGTCGGCGGGTTCGGATTTGTCGAGAGTACCCTGGCGCTTATTAAGATCATCCACAATGTGGCATTCTGTATTGTAGCAGCCCTTATCGTGATCGGGCTTGCCGGGACAGGCCCAGCTATCGGGCTGAGCGTCCTCTTCCCTCCCGGCTTTACCTGGACTGATGCTATATTCCCGGCAGGGTTTGTGATCCTCCTTGCAAACATGGCCCTCATTTTTGTTAACTTCCAGGGATCAGAGATCGTAGGACTTGCTGCAGCGGAGACTCAGAATCCGAAGAGTGTTGTTCCCCGTGCATGCAGGAATGTGGTGTACCGGATCCTGCGTGTTGACATCATCCCGATTCTGCTGCTGGTCATGATCCTCCCATACTCTGAAGCAAACCTTCAGGACAGTGTATTCTCAATGGCTCTTGCCAAGTACGGGTTCACAGAAGTTGCCGGAATCCTCTCGTTCATCGTACTCACCGCTGCCTTCTCCTGTGCAAACTCAGGATTTTACGGGGCTGTTCGTGCACTCTACGGCCTCTCACTCGAAGGCATGGCACCCAAGACGTTCTCAAAACTCAACAGGCAGTGCACCCCGATGTATGCCACACTCTTCACCCTGCTCATCTGCTGGGCAGTACTCGGACTATGGTGGTTTTCAAATGGGGAGAGCGAACTCTATGTCTGGCTCCTCTCGGTCTCTGCATTCACCGGGGCAATATGCTGGATATCGATCTGCTGGGCACAGATATCCTTCAGAAGGAGGGTGTATCAACGTGGGTACACCAAGGCAGATATCGAAAGTCCTGCACCCCTCTCACCATGGATGCCTTTCTTCATCGGGATCATCCTTGAGGTGTTTGCCCTGGTGATCCTGGTCTTTAACGAAGATCTCAGGGGTTCCCTGTATCTCTCAATACCAGCTGTGCTCCTCCCGATGATCGTCTACTATATCGGGATGAAAATAGGAAAGTTCAAGGGCATCAAGGTTGTCGAGCCCGATGAACTCTCCTTTGATGAACTCTTCCCTGACAAGCGAAGCAGTCAGTAAGAATAACAACCCTTTTTTAGTCAGGAAAACAACCTCCCGCAAGGATTCCTGAAATTATGCAGTTTGAGCAGAACATCTCCCGTAAAACTGGTCTTCCACCCGGGACACCGATCTATATCGGCGATGATACCCCGGTAGAGACAACAATTCACCTGCTCGTATATTCCGATCAGGAGGCTTCAGGATTTGAACAGGTACCACCCCAAGATCTACCTGCACGAATTCCTGATGGCAGTAATGCCTGGATCTCTATCACCGGACTTCGTGATGCGACCCTGATAGAACAGGTGTTAAGTTCCTTCTCCGTACATCCGCTGGTAACAGAAGATATTCTCAATACCAGGACACGGTCAAAGATTGAGGAGTTTGATCAGTATCTCTTCATAGTGATGACACATTTTCAGCAGACAGAAGAAGGGGTTCACGAGGAGCAGGTCAGTCTGATTCTGACCAATAATATCCTGATCACCTGCAGCAACTCAAAGGGATTGTTCGGCCACATCGAGAACAGGATAAAGCGATCAACCGGCCGCTTCAGGTTGAACGGGATAGATTACCTGGCGTATACGATCATTGATACCATCGTCGACGGGTACTTTTTTGTCCTTGAGAAACTGGAAGAGCGGGTGGAGGACCTTGAAGATGAGGTTGTGAATTCACCGGGCAAGGAGACCATCAGTCATGTTCAGGAGTTCAGACGTGATCTGATCTGGTTCAGGAGAAAGATATGGTCACTCAGGGAACTGATCACAAAACTTGAACGGACCGACTCGTTGTTGATCAGGAATACCACTCATCTCTATCTTCGCGATGTCTATGATCATACCATCAAGATTGCAGAAGATGTAGATGTGTACCGGGAGATGGCAGAAGGGCTGATGGAGATCTACCTCTCAAAGATCTCAAACAACACGAACGAGATCATGAAAGTTCTCACCATTATCGCCAACATCTTCATCCCGCTCACATTCATTGCCGGTATATACGGTATGAACTTTGAGTACATGCCAGAACTCTCAAGTCCGTACGGGTACCCGGCCATTCTTCTCGTTATGGCCACGGTCAGTGCCACCATGCTTGTTTATTTCAGAAGGAAAGGATGGATTTAGTTGCAATCCTTAAGGCTGTATAGATACCTACTCTTTTTCAGCAGTTCAGAAAACCTGAACAGCCTCGCGAATCCGTTTCTGTGAAGTCCCGTCAGGACCTGTCACTGCAAGGGCGACAGTGTAGATGCCAGGCTGTTGATAGGTGTGGGTTGGATCCCTGAGATCAGAGGTCTCTCCATCTCCGAAGACCCATTGCCAGTTGGTGATTTGCCCGGTTGAACGATCATGGAAGGTTATGGTGAGAGGACTTTTTCCGCTTCGTCCTGACAGGGAGAACGCGGCTACAGGCTTTTCATTCTCAGGAGCCTGATTTCCCAGTTCGCCTATACTCGAATTCCGGAGACCTGATTCATTCGTAATTATACCTGAAGCAACAGGCTCAATCGGCTCTGAATCTGAAACAGGACTTTGATGTTCAGTTTTTTCAGAGGTCTTTTCATGTGGAGATACCCGAATCAGAGTCGTGGTGCTGTTCTCTCCATCTGGTCCGGAGACATGAAGATTCACCGAGTAAGTACCCTCTGACTGGTAGATATGAGTAGGATTCTTGTTTGTGGAGACTGATCCATCGCCGAGATCCCAGTTCCAACCGGTCACCAGACCTGTGGACATATCAAGGAACTTTACGGTCATGGGTGCGGGACCTTCCACTGGTTCTGCATAGATGACTGCAGTGGGCGGGATCTCTGGTTCGGATACGGTGATATACCCTCTCCTGATTGCCACATCCTTTCCTCCCGGCCCGGTAACGGTTTGTGTTACCGCATAAACCCCTGCCTTGGTATATGTTATGACCGGATCTTTTTCATCAATGATGGTGCCGTCACCGAGATCCCAGTTCCAGGAGGTAACAACTCCGGATGAGAGATCCTGGAAGTGAATCTCAAGCGGGGCAGTTCCGCTCCGCTTATCTGCTTTGAACCTGGCAACAGGTGCTGCCGGGAGATTCTCAACCGTGATCAGATCCTTCTTTATCTCGGCTGAATTCCCTGCCTGACCTGATACCTTCAATCCCACTGTGTAAACACCAGGCACTGCGTACTGGTGAATAGGGTTCTGTTCATATGAATTGCTTCCATCACCCATGCTCCACTCGTATTGGCTGATGGATCCCGATGACGTATCTGTGAAAGAGACATTCAGCGGTACATACCCGGAGATCGGCGAAGCTGTGAAGCCACTAACAGGAGTCTTCAGGCCTTCAAGGACCGTGATAGTACTGTTGAGTCGTATCTCATCAGAACCGCCCTCTCCGGCAATAACAAGTTTTACAGAATAATTCCCTTCTGTTGCATAGCTATGGGTCGGGTTCTGTTCATACGAACTTCCCCCGTCACCGAAGTCCCAGGCATACCCGTCGATATTTCCTTCAGGTTCGGCTTCGAATGAGACCTTAAGTGGGGCTGTTCCATTGACTATGTCTGCAGCGATACTCGCCGTAGGGCCTGTGTGATTCTGCTGCACCGTCAGTTCAGAAAGGGGTACTGATTCGGTTTTATTTTCTGAGGAGATTATCTTCGGCTCTGATACCGTGATGTATGCAGGGATCACTTTCCTTCCCTGGCCATCAGGACCATAGAGGAGGAGCGTGAGATCATAGGAGCCAGGCATATCATAAGTATGAATCGGGCGTTCTTCTCCTGAACTGGACCCATCACCAAAGAGCCACTCGTACCGATCCACTTTCAATGCTGAATTGCTTGAAAACGAAACAGTCAGGGGAGCAGGACCGGTGGTTCTGTCTGTAGTTACGAGAATACCGGGTAATTCTGAAACTGCTTGAGAACTTTTCGGGGTTTCAGTCCGTGTGCTCTGAGGAATGACCGGTCCTTCTGCGTTTTGAGGAACGGCGGTTGCTAACTGGACCGGCTGTATTTCAGATGTTACATCTTCACTGTAAAGGATGGGAACAACTGGCTCCGGTGATTCGGCAGGTTCCAATAATGGGCTGTCTTCTAAACCTCTGACCACAATCTGCTCATCAGTCCTGCTCTCTCCGGCAGGCCCTGTCACGATCAAAGAGGCAGTAAAAACACCTGGCTCGCTATAGGTGTGGACCGGATTTGGATCAGAGGAGGTTGTTTCATCACCGAAATTCCAGTTCCTTGTGGTGACGCTTCCAATAGAAGCATCTGTGAATGTCACGGTGAGTGGTGCAGTTCCATTCTTTTGATCAGCAGTAATGACTGCTTTCGGCATTGAAACCGATGAAGTTACCAGAATCATCGAAAGATCTGAATTCTGTGAACCTTCCGGACCGGTAACAGTTAAGGAGACTGCATAATTGCCCGATTTGATGTAGGTGTGTGAAGGGTTCTGATCAGAGGAACTGCTGCCATCGCCAAAGTCCCAGGACCACGAGGTAATCTCCCCGGTAGAGGTGTCTTTGAAACGGACTGCCAGAGGGGCAGAACCTTCATTATTGAACGTGGTGAACTTTGCAACCATCGCCCTCTTTTTAGCAGGAACCGGGGTTGCCACTGGTTCCTGGGATTCAGAAACCACAGATGGAATACTAGTGACTATAGTGACCGGAGTAATCTCAGGGGTCAGACCCGGGGTCGTCACAGATTCCATGGGTTCGGAAACCACAGTAGGAGTATTAGTGACTTCAATGACCGGAGTAATCTCAGGGGTCGGAACCGGGGTCGTCACAGATTCCATGGGTTCGGAAACCACAGTAGGAGTATTAGTGACTTCAATGACCGGAGTAATCTCAGGGGTCGGAACCAGGGTCGTCGCAGGTTCCATGGGTTTGGAAACCACAGACGGAGTACTGGTGACTACAGGAGTAGGAGTAATTTCGGGAGTGGGCAGGGTTGTTGGTTCACTTACGATGATACCCTTCTCGGAATGACTCGAACCACCGGGGCCGCTCACGGTCAACCCTGCCTGATAGGAGCCGGCTGAAGAATATGTGTGCATCGGGTTAGTTTCAGCTGAACTGGTACCATCACCAAAATCCCAGCTCCAGGATGAGATGCTGCCAGTTGACATATCCATGAAAGATACAGCGAGAGGGGCAACTCCTGACACAGTATCAGTAGAGAATCCTGCTTTCGGGGTTGAAACCGGATCACTTACGATTATATTTGTTTCTGCCTGACTCTCTCCGGCAGGTCCCTTAATGGTGAGCCGGGCGGTGTACGAGCCTGACTTGGAGAATGTATGGGATATTTCAGACTCTGCCCCACTGCCGCCGTCACCAAAGTCCCAGGTCCTCGTAGTCACATCACCGGTTGAAACATCAGTAAACGTTACGGCAAGAGGGGCATCACCGGCTGTTTTATCTACAGAGATCATTGCTACCGGCTGCTCAATGAGATCCGTGACTGTTACCATTGCAGGCACAGCGGCATTTGCACCACCATCGGGACCTGAAATGGTGAGTGAGACGTCATACACTCCTGCACGGCTATATGTGTGTACTGGATTCTGTTCTTCAGAACTCGTACCATCACCAAAAGTCCAAAGCCAGGAGTTTACTCTTCCGGTCGAATTATCGGTAAACGCAACCATCAACGGGGCCGAACCTGTCCGGGGCTGCGCCCTAACTGATGCCTCAGGTGGAAGGGCTACCTCGATGGGCTCAGTACTCATCGTGGTGTTTGAACCCTGGCTCCCCTGAACAGTCAGTCTGATTGTGTACTTTCCAGGAGTCGTGTATACGTGCTCAGGAGAGGGGAGGTCGGATGATGTCCCATCACCGAAGTCCCAGGACCAGCCTGTCGGGCTGCCTGAAGAGTTGTCGGTGAAACTGACCGCCAGAGGAGCGAGGCCACCGGTTACTGAAGGCATGAAGTCAGCATGAATGGCTGGTGTCAAAAGGTTCAGAAGATCGGCTTCAGACTTTCCAATATCCGGAGTAGGAGTAAAGGTCGGGGTGGGCACAGGGGACTCTCCGGATACCGGAGTAGAAAGAGTGGTAGGGGTTGGAGAGGAGAGGGATAATATTTGGGGGCTTATCGTCTGCACCGGCTCTTGTGCACTGGTCGATACTGGTGCTTCTGAAACCTTTATGTATCCAAGTCTTGTCTTCATGTCAGAGCCGGCTGGGCCTGTGACACTCAGCGAGACTGAGTAGATCCCAGAAGATGTATAGATGTGAAGGGGGTTTTCTTCGGTGTCATGTGTTCCATCGCCAAAATCCCAGTACCATTCACCAGGTGAGCCGGTACTGGTATCAGTGAACTGCACAGCAACTGGTGCAGCACCTGACTGGAGATCAGCTCTGAAATCAGCGACCACTGACAGATGTCCGTTCTCAATGACAATAGAAGGAGTCTCTGCAAGAGAAACCCCGGAGATTATTCCGATAATGCATACCAGAAGAATGATCCTGACTGATGCTCCCATATTCATCCCCCCCAGTAAAACCCGGTTGTGTTGAATATAGGGGGTTTATAAATAAAATCTATTCGCCCACGAATTACAAACCTACTTCCTTTTGCAAGTCTCAGGAGAAAAAACAATCAATATCTGTCATCTCCTGTCACACTGTCAGAGGGATCAGAGGTTTCCGGGATCCAGATATCTGCCGGAATAACAAGATCAAACCTGGCTCCATTCCCATAGATTCCGGTTTCCATGATGGTGATACCGGTAATAGATAATATCTCGCGGGACATGGTCAACCCAAGACCAGAGTTCTTCCCATACCCATGGAGAAAAATCAGGTCTTTCTCTTCTTCCCTGATACCCTGTCCGTCGTCCTCGATTGTGAGTATGAGTTCACGATCAGGATTCTGAATGGCATGAATCAAAATTCTGGTGATGTTGCCGCCATGGCGGATCGCATTTTCCAGCAGATTGTAGATGACCTTCTGAAACAGTGGATCCGCATAGATCATCCCGGGAGGGACATTCACCGTGATCTGAACCGTATCATTGGCAAGATCACAATCTGCTGACTGAATCACCTCTCTTAAGTTCAGCCACATGGGATCATGGGAGCCGACTTCCTGATACTGGCGTGAAAATTGAAGATGATGAGCGATCTTCTCCACGAGGGTGATACAGGCTGTAAAGTGAGGATTATCAGGTGATACACTGTCATCGTCCCTGATCAATGAGAGATACATTTGCAGAGGAGTGACCAGGTTACTGATATCGTGACGAGTCAGTCTGCTCAACAGGGTTAATCTTCTCATTTGCGATCTGTAACGCCCGTTCGGCAGATTTCCTGGCAGTAATATCCCGTATGATCAGAATGATGCCTGCAGGATCACCTTCCGGATCTCTCACCAGGGAACTTGCAATGCTGACCGGTTTTCCTGACCCTGAAAGAACAGATTCATAATCAGAGAGTGTTCCAGATTCAGATACGATCCCTGTGATCAGCGAAAATGTTTCACCAGAGATCAGGGAGGTCACCTGCTTTCCTGGCATCTGATCCTGATTTATCTGTAAGAGATCTGCAGCTGCGGAGTTTCCGGAGAGGACAGTGCCACTCATATCAGTCAGAACAAGTCCATTCGGCATCGTCCGGATGATGTTGGTTGCCACCGTTTCAGGTCCAAGGGTAAAAAGTCCGTACTTCAGGATGGTGTATGCGATTATGATCGAGAAGAGAACTATACCAATGAAAACAAGGTTGGGGATATAAATCCCATACCTGGGGAGGTAGAACGCCGATTGGGAACCAAAGCCGATTACAAGCAGGAAACCTATACTGAGAAGAACGCATTGCCTGCGAATCCTCGCCTTTTGTGATCTGAACCAGGACTGAATACTGAGATACGCTACTCCCAGCATTATCAGCAGGAAATAAAGGGATTCGATCTGAAACAACACACTGTCATAAACAGGAGTATAGTAGAATCCAGACCCTTCCTGTGGTAAAACCACGTAGATAGATTCAGTAAAGATCTCAAGACAGGCAAACGCCAGTGATGGAAGATATAGAAGAATGAAAATCTTTAGGATATGCTCACGTTTTGAGATCGGGTGGCTGGTGAACACAAGGACGAAGTGAACAGTTGTAGCGATGACCACAGTCCAGAATGAACTTGCTTTCAGCCAGAACAGGGATCCTTCATAACTGTTCACATGCCATATGAGAAATTCACCTGCTGCCCAGTATGCTGCTCCAACCATGACAACAAAGAAGAGACGATTTACCGGAGAGGATGTGTTCTTTGAGAGGACAAAAAGGCCAAGCCCATAAGTTATGCACGCTGAGGCGAGACAGAACCAGACAAGTACCAAAGACAAATCCATGCAGAACCTGAATATCTTGACCAGAATGATGCAAAGGATAAATTCTGATCGGGTAACATATCAGAATTTTATAGCGACATACTTATTTAAATATCTGATGAGAATTGAATCAATGTTGTAAAAAAAGCAGCTTAGAACTAACCCGCCGAACGCCGAGGGGGAGATTTGAACTCCCGAGGTGAAACACCAGTGGTTTTCGAGACCACCGCCTTCCCGGGCTAGACTACCTCGGCCCAGATAGCAATATCAATTGAACAAATTCAGGTTTAAGGATATCGAAGATTCCAGACAAGGAATAAAAAAAGAGGGTATTACATACCACCAGGAGCATCGTTGCGTGAAACCATCATGTCATCAACACGAAGCAGCATCTCGACAGCTTCTGCTGAGGACTGGATAGCCTGACGTTTGCACCGGAGCGGTTCGATAACTCCCTCACTCAGCATATCAACACCCTTACCGGTGAAGACATTCAGACCTAAGTTCTTCTTCCCTTTAGCATGGGCAGACTTGAGTTCCACGAGTTTGTCAATCGGGTTCATGCCTGAGTTCTCTGCAAGGGTGATCGGGATGATTGCAAAGGCATCGGCATAGGACTCGATTGCGATCTGCTCTCTCCCACCAACGGTTGCTGCGAACTCACGGAGTTTGACAACCAGTTCGGTCTCGATTGCTGCACCACCTGGCACATACTTCCCGTCTTCCATGGTGTCCATGACGACACGGGTCGCATCCACCATTGCCCGTTCCAGTTCATCGACCAGGTAGGTGGTGGTTCCACGTAGCAGGATAGTGACGGTCTTCGGATTCTTGGCTCCAAAGATCTTGGTCATCTCGGTGTCCTCGATCTCCTCTGCACCAGCAGCGGTTCCAAGCATTGACTTTGTCAGATCGTCTGCCTTGTTTGCAATGGTTGCATTCAGGGCCCGGGCAGCAAACTTCATGTCCTTTTCAGGAACATCCTCAAGAGCCATGACTCCTGCCTTGGCAAGGAAGTACTGGGCTGCATCGGCGATGCCTTTCTGGCAGAGGAGAACATTCGCACCTGTTGCGATGACAGCATCTGCCATTGCCTTGAGTGCTTCACGCTCCTGCTGACCGAATGCTTCTACCTGTTCGGTGCTGTTGATCTTGATCTTGGCCTTGACCTCGGTCTTTCTGATCTCAAGAGGACTTGTAATCAGTGCAACCTTTGCATTCTTGATGATACGTGGCATTGCCTGGTTGACACGGGTCTTTTCGAGAACTACTCCGCGAACCAGTTCAGCATCATCCATTGAAGAACCCTTGTGGGACTTGATCTGGACATCGTCCTCGTCAACGATGACCTTCTTACCGCTCTTCTCTGCAACGGCTGTGACTGCATCCACTGCAATCTCGCTGATCTTCTCCTTGACGTTCTCGATAGACTTGCCGGTGATGGCAGTCTGCACGATTGATGCAAGGATCTCCTTGTTGTAGGGATCGACGGTGGTTGCCATGCTATCAAGGATCTCAAGAGCCTTGGTCATTCCCATCCGATATCCACGACAGATGACAGTCGGGTGAATCTTCTTGTTCAGAAGAATCTCTGCCTGTTCCATCAGGGAACCGACAAGTACTACAGCAGTGGTTGTTCCATCCCCAACCTCTTCGTCCTGGGTCCGGGAGACCTCGATGACCATCTTGGCACCTGGGTGCTGTACCGAGATCTCATCAAGAATTGTAATTCCGTCGTTAGTGATGGTGATGTCCCCAGTCCCATCAATAAGCATCTTGTCCATACCCCGTGGACCGAGGGTGGATCTGACAGCCTCGGCAAGTGCCTTTGCGGCTGCTATATTTGAGCGCTGCGCCTCATATCCGTGCGTCCGCTCTACATTTTCTCGTAAGATGATAACAGGCTGTTGCGCAAGCATAGAGTATCCTCCGTATGGATACAGGTGGATTTAGAGTTCTATATATGAGTTGCGCATTCACCCTGAAAAGAAGAGGAGATTAATCTATTCGGGAAATTCTGAAGAGGCTATATACAGGGACGCCTTCAATCTCCCTGATTCCGCGCTTATCAAAGAGGACACAACATGCAAGCGGAGTTGCACCATGACTCTTCAGGTATGCCACAACCTCACGAAGTGTCTCTCCGGATGTGATGACATCATCGACAACCACGCACTGATCACCGGGGTTTATTCCAAAATTCCCACTCATTGAACCCATCGGTGTCTCGGCAGCACTGTGCTTTGACGGATGGTAAATGGCCAGACGACTCCCTTCTGATGCTGCCATAAGGGTTGCAAGAGGAATACCGGATATGGAAATACCAACAAATGCGGTCGGGCTGGATCCCTCCGGTTGCAACATGCGGTACCGGGATATTAGCATCATGCTGCTCTCATGAAGCAGGACAGCATCACCGCTGACAGTAGTCCAATCGATATGGACATCTTTCGGAGTTGAGGCACCCTTCTCCTGGGTGAGGAGCCAGGTTACAGTCTCCATGGAGAGAGAGAGTTCGTCCGCGATCTGACCGGGGCTGTGACCCTCACTTCTCAGGAGACGTGCCTTCTGAATGAGATCTTCGATCGTAGACATCTGGAAAGAGATCTGCAGGGATCTATTTATTCTTTCGTTTTAATGCCGATCCACAGATCGGGCAGTCACCGGCTTTTGTCGGAATCTGATCAAAGTACTTGCCGCATCCGGTGCACCGGAGCTGCCAGACCCGGGGACCCGCTTCACGCTGGATGATCGACTGTACAGGAATCCCAAGAGCAAGGGCGGTGTTCTGTACAGCAAAATCATCAGAGACGAGGGTCCCTTTAACCTCCAGTGCAAGAGCAATCAGATCAGTATCTGTATCAGACAGGACACGGAGATCGCCACTTTTTCCTGCTGCTTCCTTTGCAGATTTCAGAGACTTCTGGAGCGGGGGTTTGATCTCCATACCTCCATCAAGCAGGACCGAAAACCTGGCTTTTCCACGCAGGTCCTTCAGTTCTGATTCCACCCGGGGGACAGTATACAATTTGCCTTCAAGCGGGATCGAGAGGAAGAACGCCGAGGTATCTAAAACCAGAACTTTGCACCCTGTCTCTGAAACCGGGCCTGTTGAACCGGCGGGATCTACAATATCAGGATTATCTGGTGAGGGCATCGGTAATAGTCCTGGCTGCAGAGTAACCACTGCAGGCACTTTCGATCGTATCGCTGCTTATAACCTGGCTGATTCCTGCACTCTTCAGATGAGTGTAAGCACCGGTTGCCAGAACACCATGCACACAGACGGTGCATATCGAAGCAGCCCCCTGTTCAAGAAGCATGGCTGCTGCGGTGGCCTGGGTGCCGCCGGTTGAGATGATATCATCAACAATCACAACATCCCTTCCTTTCACCGGGATCTCTTTGGGTTCTATTCTGACCTCTGTACCTGACAGCCTGACCTTATGCAGGTGATCAGACTCCCAACCTCCTGTAGTCGCTATGTCACGTGCAAGATCTGATGCACCAATATCAGGCCCGAGAATCAGTGGAGATATGAGTGATAATTCTCGGATGTCACGTGCCATCTCCCCGGCGAGTGAGGTATCAATAGTTGGCACTCCAAAGAAGGGGATTATCGTCTTCTCATGAAGGTTGACGGTAATCACCCTGTTCACCCCGGAGCCAAGTGTTCTGGCTATGATCCGGGCCGAAAGCGGCTCACCGGGATTGAACTGTTTATCCTGTCTGGCATAGCCCATATACGGAAGGACAAGGGTGATCTCTGAACCGCTGCAGAGATCGGTGAGCAGCAGCAGTTCTATCAGATCATCGCTCTCAACCAGACTCCCCACAATTACCATACGATCCGAGACCTCACCAGAACGCAGGTAGATCTCACCATCAGGAAACCGGGTCCATCTGACATCTACCAGCGGTTTTTGCAGGATCTCTGCTATTCTGCCGGCAAGAACCTGAGACCGCCGGGTGCTGATGATCTTCATGCTGGCTTATACTTTTGCTGAAAGTACTTAAACAATTGTCCCCGAATGAATACTGATTAACCGCATTACAGGTGTACACGCGATAATGGATCCCGAGGAAGATAAGCCGCTAAATACCAATATTCCGGAAGACCAGAGAGATTTGTCAGAGCCCCAGGTAGAGGATGCAGGTCAGCAGAACCCGGAGTCTGCAGATGTCCAGTCCCAAATATCTGAACAAGGTGAGGCAGGTCAGCAGAATATTTCAGAAGAATCCACTGTTGTAGTTGATGATGGTACATCACGGATAATTCAGGTTCCTGAGAGTCTTATCGATCAGGTCATAGGTCAGGAGCATGCCGT
Organism: uncultured Methanospirillum sp.; assembly: GCF_963668475.1. GTDB lineage: Archaea > Halobacteriota > Methanomicrobia > Methanomicrobiales > Methanospirillaceae > Methanospirillum. The sequence goes on along the minus strand of NZ_OY764544.1, from coordinate 3,517,676 downwards.
GGAGGTCGTCAGGAAAGCTGCCATCCAGCGTCGCCACGTGATGATGATCGGGACACCCGGTACCGGCAAATCAATGCTTGCAAAAGCGATGGCCGAACTCCTGCCAAAGGAAGAGATGCAGGACATCCTTGTATATCCGAACTCAGAAGATTCAAACGAACCTATCATCAGGACGGTGAAATCAGGCAGGGGAAAGGAGATCGTTGCCGCCCACAAGGCTGAAGCCAGGAAGAAGGCACAACTGCGCAACACCCTCATCATGATCCTGATGCTCGGTATCATCGGGTACTCGTTCATCACCTACCAGTGGCTGATGGGAATCATCGCAGCCGCATTCGTATTCATGGCTCTCAGGTATGCCACTCCGCGTGAAGAGCAGATGGTGCCAAAACTTCTCGTATCTCAGGACAAGACAACGACAGCACCGTTTGTGGATGCAACCGGTTCGCATGCTGGCGCTCTGCTCGGCGATGTCAGGCACGATCCCTTTCAGTCAGGGGGTCTTGAAACCCCGGCCCATGACCGGGTGGAAGCAGGAGCCATTCACCGGGCACACAAGGGTGTTCTCTTCATCGACGAGATCAACACCCTAGGACTTGCTGCGCAGCAGAGCCTGCTGACCGCCATGCAGGAGGGTGAGTTTTCAATCACAGGTCAGAGCGAACGCTCATCGGGAGCTATGGTCAGAACCGAGCCTGTCCCATGCGACTTTGTAATGGTTGCAGCTGGTAACCTTGATGCAATTGAGGGGATGCATCCCGCTCTCAGGTCACGTATCAGGGGCAACGGGTACGAGGTCTACATGGAAGACACGATGCCTGACAACCCTGAAAATCAGGAGAAGTTTATCAGGTTCATTGCTCAGGAGATCAAGAACGACGGGATGATTCCACACTTTGACCGGAGTGGTATCGAAGAAGTCCTCCATGAGGCCAGAAGAAGGTCGAACAGGAAAGGACACCTTACCCTCCGTCTTCGTGATATGGGAGGACTTATCAGGGTTGCAGGTGACCTGGCGCGACAGGAATCTGCGGATCTCACAACCCGTGCTCATGTCATTGAGGCCAAAAAGACTGCCCGCTCTATAGAGGATCAGATCTCTGCCCAGGTTATCAGGAGAACCAGGGAGTACGATCTTGCTGTCGTTGAAGGAACGCAGATTGGGAGAGTAAACGGTCTTGCAGTTATGGGAAGCGATGCAGGATCGGTCCTACCAATAATGGCGGCAATCACTCCCGCCCAGGGTGACGGGGGCGAGATCATTGCAACCGGTCTTCTAAAAGAGATTGCCCAGGAATCTATCAAGAACGTCGGGGCACTTTTGAAGCGGTTTACCGGAAAAGACATCAGGAACATAGATATCCACATTCAGTTCATCGGAACCTACCAGGGTGTTGAGGGAGATTCAGCCTCGGTGACGGTTGCAACCGCAGCAATCAGTGCTCTTGAACAGATCCCGGTACGACAGGATATCGCGATGACCGGATCACTTTCAGTTCGGGGAGATGTTCTGCCAATCGGTGGCGTAACCTATAAGATTGAGGCTGCTGCAAAGGCAGGAATCAAGAAGATCATCATTCCGAGGGCAAATCTTGAGGATGTACTCATCGAAGAGGAGTACAAATCACTTGTTGAGATCATTCCTGTCACCTCTATCGAAGAGGTTCTCGATATTGCCCTCGTTCCCGAGGATCGGGCAGGATTCCTGGACCGGATTAAATCAATAACCCATGCAACCACCAAGTCAATCCTAGGCTCTGACATCACAGTCCCACGGACGGTTATCTGATGCCATCAGAGCCACGATATTATGATATCAGAAGGGTTCGAGGGGAAGTAACCCAGATTGATATCGACAACGGCAGGGTTGAACAGGCAGGTACCTCTTTTTACGACAAGGCGACCATCAGGGTACTCGGTGATCTCGGATGGGGCGTTCTCTCGGTTTCAGGAGATAAGATCGGATCAGATAACTGCAACAGGTCACTTCTTGCAGAGGCGACGACTGCATCGCTTATCACCAACGAACGGGTTGATATCGCAAAGGTTCCATCAAAAATTCATCAGATCCCAAAGACCGGCGAAGATCCAAGAAATGTCGCAATCGAAGAGAAAGTTGCTATCCTTCAGGACCTTGAAAAAGCTGCTCAAGGCGAGAATATCGTAAGTCGGAGGGTCACATACATCGAGAAGGCCGAGGAGATTCACTTCACCGATTCATCAGGAAACGAATACCGATATGAACTCTGCAGATGTGGTTTCTCTGTGCTCGCTGTTGCAAGCCGTGCCGGCGTTGTCCAGATGGGATACGAGAGGGATCATACCATCAAGGGGCTGAACATAAGGCACCGCCAGGACCTTGCCCGTGAATCCGCTCACCGTGCCGCTGCTCTTCTCGATGCAAAACCTGCAAAAGGCGGAAAGATGCATGCCATCCTAGACCCAGAACTCGGCGGAGTATTTGCCCATGAGGCGGTCGGCCATGCAGCAGAGGGAGACCTCGTGCGGGAAGGAAACTCCGTGCTAAAAGGAAAGATCGGTGAAACCATCGGCTCTCCAATCATAACAATCGTCGATGATCCCTCACTCGTTGAGTTTGGTTTCTGCCCGGTGGATGATGAAGGTTCAGCGACAAGCCGGACCGAGATCATCAAAGACGGGGTTATGAGGTCATATCTCCATTCAAAGGAGACACTTGCCAGAGTGGGTGACGGAATATCAGGACACTGCCGGGGAATGGCAGGAGATATTCCGATCGTCAGGATGAGCAATACCTTTGTCGAGAATGGTGAAGCGTCATTTGAAGAGATCCTGGAGTCCTGCAAAGACGGCATTCTACTCAAGGGTTCACGCGGCGGGCAGGTTGACCCGGGAAGGGGTATGTTCCAGTTCAATGCAGAGTACGGGTACCTCGTAGAAGGAGGAGAATGCACATCAATGGTGCGGGACGTCTCGCTGTCAGGTGAGATCCTCTCTACCCTTCATGCGGTAGCCCTTGTTGGAAATGACCGGGCACTACACCCGGGGTATTGCGGTAAAGGTGGACAGACAGTTCCGGTAACTGACGGAGCACCGCATCTGCTGCTCAGAGACGCTATCGTTGGAGGGTGCGATGTCAGTTGATAAAATTCTGAAAGCGGCAGAGAAACTGGTTGACGAGGTTGAGATCTGTATGGGCAGCGGCCATGCCCTGTCAGCAGATCTGAAGCGGAGACAGATCGAGATCGGCACGATCTCTGAAGGGTCAGGACTTGTTATCAGAACAATAAAAGACGGGAAGATCGGGATATCCTCTACTGATAACAAGGATGCATGGCAGCAGTGCCTTAATGCTGCGATTGCCAGTGGAAAGTTCTCTGATCCTGTTGACTGGAAAGGACTGCCTGGACCTGCCGCTCTTCCGAAAGAGCCTCTCGCATGCGATCCTGCTGTAAAGGCAGATCCTTCAATCGCTAGAGACCTCATCACAAGGATGCTTCAGGGAGCCGAATCCTTCGAAGCAGACGTGACTGGTGGAGGTGTTTCACTCTCACGATCTTCCCATATCATTGCGAACAACACCGGCCTATGGTACGAGACCGAGGAGACACATGTGAGCCTCTCACTCGAGATGATCGCCGAGCAGTCAACAGGGTTTGAATACGATTCAGCCTGGAACCTGAAAGCCGCAAAGCCAGAATTTGTCGGTGAGCAGGCGGCCTTCTTTGCAGCGACAGGAAAGGACGGGAAAGAGATCGAGACCGGTACCTATGACATCATCCTCTCGCCGACCGCTCTCTCACACCTGCTTGAGGCAACATTCATACCTGCTCTGTCAGGAAGAAATGTCCATACCGGCAGGTCATTCTTTGCTGATAAGATGGGGGAAGAGGTGATGGACAAACGGTTCTCACTTATCGATGATCCCTTCGATCCCCGGGGTACCGCCAACTGCTACTGGGACGGCGAAGGGATGCCTGTTCACAAGACAGCATTCATCAACCAGGGAATTCTGTCATCGTTTGCCTACGATCTCAAGACCGCGTACAGATATGGCGTGAAACCTACCGGCCATGCAGTCAGAACTGGCATGAATGGTGCACCGGGAATTGGCAACCACAACCTGATCCTATCAGGACCGACTATGAACGTTATGGATGATGACGGAGTGTACATCCACGATCTCATCGGGGCACACACGGCCAACCCGATGTCAGGAGACTTCTCGGTTGAACTCTCAGGCCCGTACCATGCTTCAGGTGGCTCTCTTGGCACTCCTATCAAGACCGGAATGCTATCAGGAAACGTGTTTGAGATGCTCAGGAACATTGAGGGCTGTTCTGAAGAGACACGGACGCTTGAGCCCCTCATCCTCCCGTCCACACGCTTTTCAGGTGTGAGTATCGTCGGGAGAGCGTAATGGCAGGAATGGATGACGTTGAGAAGAACAATACCATCATTCAGACCGCTGTCTCACTCTCAAGTCCTCGCCAGTTTGAATCAGATCAGATAAAAGAAGCAGATGCGATAGAGATCAGGCTTGATCTGATCACAGAACCGATAGAAGACCAGATTCACCGGCTGGCTGCCTCCTTCAAGGGGCCGATCATTCTCACTTTGAGATCAAGTGACGAGGGTGGAGCGTTTGCCGGAGATCCTGCACTCTGGATGGACCGGCTGATGCCTTTTCTCTCTCTTGTCACGATTGTTGATATTGAGATCAGGTTCAGGGAGCATGCACAACGATTCAAGGAGATGGGAATCACAACCATCGCCTCATGTCATCGCAATGAGATGTTGACGCCTGATGAGCTGATGTCCCTGTACCATGAACTCAGGTCATTTGGTGATATTCCTAAGATCGCAGTACAACCACAGGATACTGATGACCTGCTGACTCTTTTGCAGTTTACCAATGCTGCACCGAAACCACTGATCGTGAGTGTCACCGGGACGGTGTGCAGGTATGCACGACCGCTATTGCCCCTGTTCGGTTCACTCTACACCTATTGTTACATTGACAGCCCGACATCTCCCGGCCAGTACAGCCTGAGAGAGATGCGTATGCTTGCCCATCTCCTCTCACCCGGGGTCATTGACACCTGGTTTGAAGGAAGACCGGTACGTTCCGGAGACCCGTCTCCGTTTTATCGGCTAGCCGGCGAGATCAGGCAGCACCGATCATAAAAACGAGATACTTATGACCAGGAATCTGATATATATTAAATATCGATCGATCCGTTCAGGATGGAACTGATGCGACTGGGAAGAGTGACAATCGGCATTCTCCTGGTAGTGCTGGTGTTGATCGTCCTGATGCCGGCAACCTTTCTTCAGGCAACGGTCACGGTAATACCTGCCCAGTACCAGAATATGATTCCCGAAGATCTCATGCAGAACATGGGGACAGTACTTGCAGAGTTCTCGGTTATGACCGCACGACCCATGACCGCGGTCTCTGTGTATGACTTTTTCATCAACAAACATCCTGACAAGGCAGATTTCTACCGGCTTAAAAGCGAGGCACTGATTTCGGCGGGTGATGACGCTGGTGCCCTGCAGGCACTCGACCAGGCGATCTCACTCGATCCCTCCAATCCACTCCTTCTCACAAAGAAGGCACGGCTCCTGATAAAGATCGGGAAGAGTAGTGAGGCTGAGGCAGTCTTTTCAAAAATCCTACAGATCCAGACCGACAAGCCACAGTATCTTTCGGTGATTGCAGACATTGCCCTTGAAAAGGCACGCTATCTTGATGCATATGACCGGTACTCAATCCTAGTAAATCTTACACCAACCGACGCCAGGAACTGGGAGAAGAGATCTGACGTGATCTTTGCTCTCCTCACGATTCCCACCGCTGGTGCAAACGCATCAGTCTCGCTAAAGCAGGCTGATCTCTATACACCCGGGATCAAGGGATATGAGCAGGCAGTCATACTCGATCCGGGCAGAGGCGATGGTATAAAAACCAAGATAGAAAAGCGATCAGATGAGTATGTAGCCCGGACGATTCAGGAGCTTGAAGACCGGTACCGTGAGTTCAGGTACCTGCAGCCGGGCGAGAAACCACTTGGCCCATAAGAGAGAGACGGTAAATTATGCAGATCAAACCCCTTCATCTCCTTATTTTTGTGACACTGGTTCTAACATCAGGTATAGTATCAGGAGTCTCACTGACAGAACATACGACTGAAGAATGGCGATCGATTCTTGTAGTTCCTGATAACAGCACCATGTTGACCGGGCTCCAGATAACCCTCGCAATCAGCCCTGACCAATATTATCTCCCACAGGGAAGTGAAGTGAACATTACAGGTGCGATATCCTCGATCTTCGGACCAATAAAAAACGCACCAGTCATTCTGGCACGTGGAAATGCAACCAACCCCACCCCTGTTGTCAACCTGACCAGTGATGAGTCTGGTGATTTTTCCTTCACCGACCTGATGAATGGTTCAGGAGTCGTCAGGTACCAGGCCTGGTTTGAAGGGTCAGATCTGAAAGGGGAGAACCTGACAAAGAGTTACGAAGTAGAGATCACTGCTGTGCCCAATGCTACCAGACAGAATGTTGTAGATCCTACAGAACTTAAAGAAACAGAAACTCCCGGGGAGAACGGGGAAGATCTAGCTGAACTAGTAGAGTCAGGAAATATCAGTGAAAGTCAGGTATCAGATGCATCTGAATTGACTCTTCATGGCCCTGACTCATTTTTTTCCGGAGAAAACATCACACTCTCTGGATCTGTCACTGGAAATGGCAGAAATCCACTCCCCTATGCTGCTGTTACCATCCAGAAGTCAGGCAGTGATGGTGAATATACAAAGATTGGTGACACGGTCATAACCGGTGCTGATGGAACATTCACCGCATCGTATTACCTGACCGGACCAAAACCGATCTCGTTCAGGGCTTTCTCTTCAGACAACCAGGGAGAGGATCTGGTGAGCAGCACAGTAACTGTACCGTTTGAGGAGACTGATGATTTCGCACCGATGTCACGTGACCGGACGGGCACAAGGCATATTGATGCAGATCTGAATGCTGCCATTATCAGACCGGATGAAAATATCACGATATCAGGATGGTTCTCTGACGGCAATGGGGATGGAGTTGACGCCGGCCGTCTCAACCTGTACTGGTATAACTTTGCCGACCGGATATGGGACAGATACAGGAACTGCTCAGAGGCGATAACCAATGATGACGGATATTATGCCTTTAATGTGAGCGGTCCGAACCTGACAGGCATTTCATACCTCGCAGTTGTATCAAAGAAGGAACAGACAGGCAAACCATTATTCTCACACATACTACCACTGGTAGTAAAAGGTCAGGCAGAGACCAGTGCAGCCATTCTTCCTGCACAACTCACTGCAAAGAGCGACCCACCGGAAGTTCAGGTCAATGAGAAGGCCCAGATAACCTTCACTCTTTCAGATCCAGATGGAAATCCCCTCGCAGAAGAACCGGTGAAGATGTACTTCTCCGAGGACGGATTCACCTGGTTCATGAACGGGAACGAAAATCTCACAACCCGCAGTGACGGAACCGTTGCCATGGTGGATGTACCAAAGATACCGGGTTTCCACTATTACCGGGGAGTGTACAGCGGTTCAGACTTCTTCGGTCCTGCCGATTCAGGGATCCTCGCTCTTATTATCACCCCGTCAGAAACCGGGAGTGATGAAACCCCTGGTTTGAATAAGACATCAGGCGAACAGACGGGTTAACCCCGTTTACTCTTTTCAAAAAATTTAGGGCTAGTAGAGCCCGGCGATGTGAAGAAGAATCAACAGTATTGCTCCCGGTATTCCTGCAAGGGCGCAGACAATAACCGAAATTAAATTGACCGGGACGTCAGTCTTACCCAGAAAAACCAGGAGATGAAGATAATTTACTGCAATCAGAAGGATGAGACCCATTATAGAATTTATGACAAGATTCATCACATTCTTTACAAGATGCCAGAGTGCAACAAGGATAATGAGCCCCAGAACTATCAGGACGATAGTGTCAATCATGGTAATTCAGAGTCTGCCCGTATGATAGATGAGGATGCCGGTATGCCGGGTACTGGATCTCATATAGTCCGGAACTTTTCATTCGTTTGATAAGCCTGAAGATCGTACCGGAGAGTATGCTCATCGCCGATATCAGCACGCTCCCGTATCAGGAGGTTATGGACAAGTCACTGCTTGGAGAACTCTTTCACCCGAAACAGTTTCGTGACCAGGTCTCAACGAGGTACAGTATTGCACATGCCAGGGTTGCTGCGGGGCAGACAACCCTTCCCCATACCCTGCTCAGATCCTCGGAGGTCTACTATATTCTGCAAGGAACCGGCCTCATGCATATCGGAGTCGAAGTTGAATCAATATCAACAGGACAACTCGTGTACATACCTCCCGGAGAGGTCCAGTTCATCGAGAACATCGGGGACGGTGAACTCATCTTTCTTGCAATCGTGGATCCGGCCTGGAGGGCTGATGACGAGATCCTCGGACAGCCCCCTGCTTCCACCGCCGGAGTTCAGGATCCCTTCATGGCAGAGGCTATCAGAGAGGCTGAACTCGGGTTGTCTGAAGGAGGGATTCCAATCGGCTCGGTTCTGGTGCGGAACGGAGAGATTGTCGGGAGGGGACATAACAGGCGGGTACAGGAGGGTGATCCGATGAGACATGCAGAGATTGACTGCCTTAAGAGTGCAGGACGGATCGGATCGTATAAAGACTGTACACTCTACTCCACCCTGATGCCGTGTCATCTCTGTGCCGGGGCCGTGGTTCAGTTTCAGATACCAGAAGTCATCGTAGGAGAATCAGAGACATTCGAAGGTGCCGATGTGTTCATGCGATCTCATGGAGTCAGGGTCATTGATCTGAATCATCTGGGATGCATCACAATGATGAAGCGGTTCATCAGGGAGAATCCAGAGCTCTGGAGCGAGGATATTGGTACGCTCTGACAGGAGATCACCGCTCTTTGTCACCTTCAAGTGTGTGCTCCATCTCATAATGATGGCACCCGCGACATGGAATCCAGTACAAATGCTCATGCAGTTTCTTCTCGATCTCAAGAGTGTGGCCGGCAAGAGCAAGCTGGAACGAGATGATGAGAAGGAGCATCAGAAGAATATCACGAAAACTGAGTGTCAGCGACCCGACAAACCGGTAATGGGATGTTATGAAGTACCTGATCAGGTCATCTGCACCTGCTATCTGACCGAGCGTAACCAGGATCACAACAATCAGGGCTCCAGCCAATGAGCAGGTGATGATAGAAGCGATCCATACCTTGAAGAACCTCCAGATAACAGAGAGAGCCGTCAGAATAAGAAAGGCGATCAGGACCGGATCTGCCAGGAACTGAAACACCTCGAACTCCATCAGATACCATGCTCTCTTTTCATAGTAAAAGATTTCTGCTTTTTTCAGCATCCGCGGGCGGTTCAATCAGATCGGAGAGGAGAGTCTGCGGCATATATAAATATACAGATGAAATATTATCATCTGTATGCTCCATTCTCTGATAGCAGCGAAATGTCAATTTTTTGTGCTGAATGATGACACTGTTTTCGTGTTTGATCAGAGAGGAACCGGATGAAACAGTTCTGTCTCGGCTTTGAGGTACATCAGCCATACCGTCTGAACAAACGATTCGCGTACGGACAGGAGGATGACAAAGAGGATCACAGCAGGCGGTACTTTGATCCGGCCAACAAGGAGATTCTTCTACGAGTCTGCGAGAAATGTTATGGACCCGCGACATCTCTCATCCTCGATGAACTGGATGACGGCTTTGCCTGTGCATTCTCGATATCCGGTGTCCTGGTCGAACAACTGGAGAAATGGGCTCCGGATGTGCTTGATCTCTTTGTTCAGGCTGCACATCACCCAAGAGTAGAGATGATCTGCCAGACCTATTATCACAGCATATCAAGTCTGTTCTGGGAGATGGACGAGTTCAGGGAGCAGGTTTTACAGCACAGGCAGATGCTCAAAGATGTCTTCGGGGTGACACCGAAGATCTTTGAGAACACGGAGTTCATTCTTGACAACCGGATTGCCCGGAATGTTCGGGAGATGGGGTTTTCAGCCTGTTTTACAGAAGGCGTAGACCACATCCTCAAGTGGAGGAGCCCGAACTTCCTGTACCAATGCGAAGGCCTGCCACTCATTATGAGAAACTTCAAACTCTCAGATGACATCGCATTCAGGTTCACATGCAGAGACTGGGAGGCATGGCCGCTGACTGCAGACAAATACGCACACTGGGTATCACAGACACCAGGTGATTTTATCCCGGTGTTCATCGACTACGAGACTATTGGTGAACACTACTGGTCTGATACCGGGATACTGGATTTTTTCAGGCATCTGGGTCCTGAACTCAGGAGTTCAGGAGTTGAGATGATCAACCCGTCCGAGATCCTTAAATACCCGGTCAGGGAGCAGTTTTCAGTTCCTGTTCCGGTCTCATGGGCTGATGCAGAGAAGGATGCAACAGCCTGGATAGAGAACAGGAAGCAGAAAAATGCGGTCAGGGCCATCCAGCGTGCTCACCGGTTTGCATGTGACGAAAGGCTCTGGAGATGCCTTCAGATCAGCGATCACTTCTACTACATGTCATGTAAGAACGGGTCATGCGGTGAGGTACACTCGTACTTCAGTCACCAGCCTGAACACCAGGCATTCATCACCTACATGGATGTTGTCGCTGATTACGAAGAGCAGTGTATCATAAATGATCCAGAAAAGGCAAAGATGTTCCCACTCAGGTCATTCAGCATCGACAATGCATTCTACTTCTCAAGTCCGGTAGGCTACACCGGGCATGTGGCATTTGATCTCGACCAGTTTGCAGAGATGCTCTCTATCGTTCCTGCAGACTCGATCGAGTTTCATCACCGCCACGGTGACTTTGCATCATGGGCACGACATGTTGTGAGAGACGAACCTCTGGCTTCTGCCCTTGAGCAGGCCCGCTCGCACCAGGATCTCATTCAGGCAGCACAGAACAGATGCACCGAGTTATGGAGTTCATGAAGATTGAATTGCTCATAAATGGTACAGTTGCAATCCAGTTATTCATGGGTGAATCCTGACTCATATCTGAACTCTTTCTGAAAATTCCTGATCTTACCGGAGACCATCGTCACGTCAGACCAGCTCATCACCGCTGCAGGTCGGAGAGTAGGAGTCACGGGATCAGGTGGTCCAGATCCGACAATAGAACTTGAAAAATTATCTGATACAAGGCGGTTGGAAGAATCTGCCAGAGCTGATGAGATCAGGAGCAGAAGAACTATTCCAGCAATTACTGGATATCGGTATCTTGGTATCATGGACTCACACACCGGGTAACAATAAAGTATACTCGTATGTCTCTGCAAAAAAGTTTCTCTTCTCAAAAAAGCAGTGAACGTGCGGTGAGGTATTTAACGGATCATCATCCATCCTCTGTATATGATCCCTGGTTTTATCACGATTCAGATGCTTTCTGCTTTCTTTTTTTCAGCTCCCGCAGCCTCCACTGACACCGGAGAGGTAAAGAGAAAGGCATTACACATTGTGCAAGGAAGAAGAACGGAGGTGTAGAGCATTGGGTGCAAAACGGTTGAAGATCGCAATATTCTGCTGGGAGAGCCTCTACTCAGAGCGGGTCGGAGGCCTCTCCAACGCTGCAACGTACCTCGCACAGTCGCTTGCAAAAAAGCATGAGGTTCACTTCTTCACCAGGGGTGACCAGGACTTTGAGATGAGCGGTGTCTTCTATCATATATGGAGACCCCACGGCTCAAACGTGGTGGAGTACTGCTCCGATCTCTCACATGGCCTGGTTCAGCGGTTTTACCAGTATGATGAGAAGCCATTTGACATCCTCCATTTCCATGACTGGCATGTGGTCGAGGCACTGGATCTGCTCAAACATCGCAGGACTGTCTTCACCTATCACTCAACCGAATTTGGAAGAAACGGAGGGATACACGGAGATTGGTGGGAATACCACGAAATCTGTGGAAAGGAATGGTATGCAGGGCTGATAGCAAAACGCTGTGTTGCAGTCTCCGGACAACTCCGCCAGGAGGTACTTGATCTGTACAAGGTTGATCCCAACAAGATCAGGGTTATTCCCAACGGGGTTGTGAAAGAGCAGTTCGATGTTAGCATTAATCAGGGAGCGATTAAGGAGAGTTACGGAGTCCATTATCTAGCTCCGCTTGTCCTCTTTGTTGGAAGGATGGTGTACCAGAAAGGGCCTGATCTTCTTGTTGATGCAATGCCTCAGATCCTCAACAGGTTCTGGAATGCACAGTTCATTCTTGCGGGAAGCGGAGGAATGAGGGACTGGCTGATCAGCAGGACACAGGGAATGCCGGTACAATTCCCGGGATTCATCACTGACTCAGAGTACGTCAGGCTTCTTCATGCAAGCGACATTGTGGTTATTCCAAGCAGGAACGAACCGTTCGGAATTGTTCTGCTTGAGGCATGGAGTGCGAACAGGCCGGTGGTTGTGACAAGGGTCGGCGGGCTTGCCGAGAACGTTGAGCACGGGGTCACCGGACTTGTTGTGGAACCGAATGCAGATGGAATAGCATGGGGTGTGAACCATTACCTCGAGAATCAGAATGAAAGGATACGGCTCGGGAGAGGAGGATACAACCAGGTTGACAGGCGGTTCTTCTGGGACTCTATCGCTGACCAGATTCTGAATCTGTATCATGAGACCTGATGATGCGGATCGCCTGTGTAGTGGACGAATTTCCTCCGTTCTTCAGGGGTGGCCTTGGCACGTACGCCATGGAGATGATGCCACGACTCAGAAAGAACGGGATCGATATTTCAGTTTGCTCCCGTAATACAGGCAGCGATCAGGTTCACGAAACATGGAACGGGATGCCGGTCTTCCGCCCCGAACTGATGAATATCCATGATATCCTTCCGGTGCTTTCGCCTCTCGATGTGCAGGGATGGGCACCTGCTGACCAGAACTTTTTTCTTGAGACTGTACTCTTCAACCAGCTTGCAGCTGATCATCTGATCAGGGTTCACAGAAGCGGTGCAAGGTTTGACCTCATCGTCTGCCATGACTGGCTCTCGGCCATCGCCGGAGTTTTGGTAAAACGTAACCTTGAGATCCCCTTTGTCTTTCACGTTCACTCAACCGAACAAGGAAGGAGAGATGAAGGATCTGCAGTTGTTGAGCTGATAGAAAGACTTGCTGCTGAAACTGCTGATCTCATGGTGACCGTCTCATATGCCATGAAAGATGAACTGGTCAGGAACGGATACGACCAGGAGAAGATCGAGGTGATTTACAACGGCGTTGATCCTGTGAAGTACAACCCTGAACGATTCAGCCAGCAGATGATCCAGGAGTTCAGGAGAGAGACAGGAATCTGGGAGAATAATCTGATCCTCTTCATCGGCAGGCTGACGCAGGTGAAAGGACCTGACGAACTGATCAGGGCGATGCCTGCGGTTCTCAGGAATGTGCCTGATGCACAACTGATCATACTTGGCGTTGGTGAGATGGAGGGAGAACTCCATGACCTGATCAGGTCACTCGGAGTTGACCGGCATGTGCTGATGCACACCCGTCTTGTAACCGAAGAGGAGCGACTGCTCTTCTACGCAGCCTGTGATTGCGCAGTCTTCCCGTCAAAGTACGAGCCCTTCGGAATCGTCTGTACCGAGGCCATGGCAATGGCGAGACCTGTTATAGTCGGAGCCACAGGAACAAGCGGGCTGTGTGAGCAGGTGGTTTCAGATGGGCCAGACCAGTGCGGATATCATATAAATCCGTGGGACCCTGATGATATCGCAACGTATCTCGTGCGACTCCTCAGTGATCAGGATATGATGGCAAGGTTCGGAAGAGCCGGGCGAAGCCGCGTGATCAGGCAGTTCACATGGGATACAGCAGCTGCCCGGACCTCTGCTGCGTACAGAAAGATACAGAATCCGGGCTACGCTATACAGGCAGTAGGGTGATAGATCTGAAACCAGATCAAGATATTGAAGATCTGAAAGTTATTCCTGACAGGATCAGGTATGGACGTGAACTCAGGGATCCTGATATCGCAGGTGCTCGCGAGTTCCTGATGGCAGATGGGGAGATGTACTGTTCCTCATCATTTGCAGGAAATACACGGCGATATCATGGCCTCCTCGTGAAGAAGGACAGGATACTTCTGAGTGCTCTCCATGAAGAAGCGAACGGGATCAGACTCTCACCAGGATACTGGGGTGATACGTTCGTGGACGGCGGGCTTCCCTGGACACTGGGTGCATCCCTGTACCCGGTGATCCAGGAATTTGCGATCCCTGGTGCCAGGATTCGAAGGTCACTCGTCCTTGACAGAGGCCTCACGATCAGGTATGAGATTACAGGAACCGTATCGCTGATGATACGGCCACTTATGACCAATAGGAGTGTGCAGAATTTATCCGGCGAACAGAAGGAAAAATCCAGTACAAGTGAGGGATCGCTGATACTGAACGGGTGTGCAGTCAGATCTGATCTCGGTTTCACTGACGACAGGCAACAGTACCTGAATGCATGGTATCCACGCGATGAGGAGCGGGGTTATAATGCACGGGAGGATCTTATCTCCCCGGGCTACTTTGCCGGTGCTGTAACAAATGGAATCGTTGAGATCAGGTTTGCTCCCCAGGATGCCATACCTGAATCCAACCAGATCCAGGAGTCACAAGAGAGCCGGGATATCCTTGACCATGCATCCCAGCTCTGCATCAGGGGAAGTGAGATCCTTGCGGGTTATCACTGGTTTACCGAGACCTGGGGGCGAGACACCTTCATCAGTCTGCCCGGGCTGCTTCTTGAGACCGGCAGGTACAGGGAGGCAGAGGATGTATTTCGCTGGCATCTTGCCCATCGCAGGGATGGGTTGCTGCTGAACCGGTTCCCTGATTCGTATAACTCCTCTGATGCAACACTCTGGTTCTTCTGGGCGCTCTTTCAGTATATACAAAAACTTCCAGGTTCTCCTTTTGTTGCCACCATCAGGCATGAAATCGAAGAGCTCATCAGCCGGTACCCCAAAAGTGAGATTGCGTCACTCAATGGGAATCTGATTACAGTCAGGGAGGGAACAACCTGGATGGATACCCAGGAAACTCCCAGAACCGGGATGCCTGTCGAGATAAACGCACTATGGATACTTGCCCTCGAACTGATGGAGTACCTGAAGTTCTCAACCCCGGTCAGTTCCAGGGACGCACTGGCAGAGTTTCAGGAGTTCTGGAACCCGGAGACGGGATGTCTCTATGACGTGCTCAATCCCTCCGATCCATCAGTCAGATCAAACCAGATCATCGCACTTGCATTTGGACTTCTCCCGTTTGATGACGGACACCGGGCTCTGGAAGTTATTGAGAGAGAACTGCTCACACCGTATGGTTTGAGAACACTCTCGCCAGCCTCTGCCAGATACCACGGCAGGTATGGAGGAGACATCTCATACCACAACGGGATGGTCTGGCCATGGCAGACCGGGTTTTACCTTGACGCCCTGATCCAGTATGGGACAGATCATGAGAAGATAAAGTCAGTGATTACACCGCTCTGGGAGTATTTCCTGACCGACGGGGCAGGAATGCTTCCCGAGATCTTTGATGGGGATGCTCCACATCAGCCTGCCGGAACGATCTGTCAGGCATGGAGTATTGCAGAACTAATCAGGGCGAGAGGTACGGTTATCAGACATTTAGAAAAGGTGGTGCCGGAAAAGGAGGAGGAGGATAATTACTTCTTTGCGTGAATTAGGATTAATGATCTAAATAATAATGGTCAGTCTTTTTTCATCACCGATTGGAAACCCTGGATCTGATACGGCAATATCAGGTACAACATCTTGGTCATGATTGTTCACACAGGTTTTCTGATGGAAATTGATTATCAGGTTACACCATGATGCTTCTTCAGATAGGCGTGGATTTTTTCAGACTGTAAAAAACCGGCGTCCAATCTGTCAATAACCGAATCTATCCGCATCAGTTCCCTGATGACCTCATCCCCTCGTTCACATCCCCCCATTTCAACCAAGGTGATGGCAATTGAGAGGGGGTTTCGGACCTGATCATTGAGGGTAGCCTGGACACTCAGGTTGTTTTGAATCTGTTTATCCAGGCACTGATTTATCTTTTCTAGTTCCTGATTCATCTGCTCAAGTTGCCTGAGAGAGAGACTGCGTTCAATATGCGATTTGAGTCGTGCCAGAAGGGTCCGAACGTGTACCGGTTTGACAACGTAATCCGCCCCACCTGCTTCAAATCCCTTTTCTATACTCTCGTCATTATCCCTGGCAGTCAGAAATATTACCGGGATATCAGAGTTAGTCGGGTTTGCGTTGAGACGACGGCATACTTCAAACCCATCCATACCTGGCATCATGACATCAAGAATGATTGCATCTGGTTTTTTCTCTTCAGCAATCTGGATGGCATGAGATCCACTTGTAGATTCGATAACCCGGTAACCGACATTTTCAAGAATTTTTGCAATCGCATACCGATTATTATCATTATCATCAACGATTACAACAGTAAAATTTTCAGGGGTAAAAGGATTAAGTCCAAAAGACATGTGAAATTACTATCCGTTGCAGAAAAGAGACTATAATCCTTCTGACCGAATTCTTATTTTCGGGGTTTGGGGATATGATAGTCCTTGGAATACACACTGCACGCACAGAAGAATAGCATCCATGTATACATCAGCATAGACAGAGATAAGAAGCCATAGATATATAACCACACACTGATAAAATGTGGTTTTACTGATGATCGCAGTTCCCTGCCGTTGGTGCATGATCACTCTTATTCTGATGGTAACCATTGTACCGGGATGGGCTGCTGATCAGTGTGATCCCTCAATACGTAGCACAAATATTTCTACCTCAGCAGCCTGGCCTGCCCCGGTACTCCTCTCAATGTACCCGGATTCTGTGATTGCCGGAGGAAATGCATTTATCCTTACTGTAGATGGCAATAATTTTCTCCCCGAAAGCAGGGTGCTCTGGGATGTTCAGAACAGGACCGGATCATACCTTTCATCGCACCAGATGACGGCTCTCATCACCGCATCTGATATCGCAACACCGGGCCAGCATTATGTGAGGGTGCAGAATCCGGGTGCCTGCGGTGGCGATTCAAATATTGGGATCTTTGCTATACGTGATAACGGGCAGTCATTTCCTCTGTACACAAACCCCCTGAACGCCTATCTCCTCAAGGCCGGAACGGACAGAGGATCAATACTGGTCCGAACCCTGTCAGGAGGGCTTGCGAGCTTCAACCTGACACTGTACTCTGATTATTCTGCCCCATTCTCATTTTACATCCTCTCAATCCCAACCTGGGTATCTGATCCTGAGGTGAAGGTACTCGACGAGCACCGGATCCAGATCACCGGAGGTGACGAAAGCAATCTGATAACCAGCGGTTCAACAAACGTCACCCTGGTGAGCCTCTCTTTCATCGGAGGGACGACCGGATCCGGGTACCTTCAATGCATCCTGAATTCGGCAACTGCTGATGATGGGATCCGGTATGGAAGCGGGTACACCGCCCTGCCGGTGCAGGTCAGGGAACTTCATCCATTCAATACAACATCAGGCCAGTCATATCCGCTGCCACGCGACCTGACCGGTGACGGCTTGTACGAGGACATCAACGGGAATGGAAGATCTGATCTGAATGATGTGGTAACCTTATTCGATCAGATTGATGCAGTCGTATCAGGTCAGCCGTGGTGGGTCTTTGATTTTGACCAGAACGGATACATCAACCTGCATGATGTAGTTGCACTGTTTCAGACGAACCTGTAATGACCGATGGGAAGGATTAATAATTCATGTTGAAACTATCCCTTTGACCTCTCTTTTCTCCTCAATTTCAGACAATATCCCTGTTGTTTTCCTGTTTCTTCGAGTAAAGCATGTAGTATCCGGGCTTTCCCTTTCATATCCATCCCGGTGGATTCATTGTTTGCCTGGGCCAGAACATCTTCCAGCTCGGCAATCTCAAGGATGGTGGCAGCAATACAATAGAAACTCTTTGAGCGACCATCGTTGAACTCATTCAGCATTATTCTGAGCAGGTCTTCCCTGGTTTTCTGTAGTGTCTGGAATATATCGATCCCATTCTTCCGGATAAAACAGATATTATCCTCAAGTTTCTGATTACACGTAAATGAATCTGCTTTTTTCCCTGCTTCCCGGTGTTTTTTCCATTTTTCGCAGGTTTCACTCTCATCACATACCCAGCAAAACTCAACTCCTTTTCTCTTGAGGGCACATGTGATGAAAGGACAGCCGACAGAGATCCGGGTTTCGGTTTTGCATCCGCCACACCTGCTTTGACCAACGGTATAATACTGGGGGCAGAGCCTGCAGGAAAGACCGCAGATACCGATTTCGGGATATTGGATCTTCATATGTTCTCACTCACCCGGCAATTACCTTGGTAATGTGAAATAATTGATGTAAAGGGCATAAGGGTGAGTTTTCAAAAAAATATGAGTAAATTCCTTCTTGATCCATGGCAGATCTTGCTTATGCACCGGCAGCGATCAGATGAATATCTCCACCAGTCACCATGAATGGTAGAGCAGCTTTCGTTTTAGATGCAAAGGTAAGCCGGCTAAAGACATCAGATGGGATCTTATCTGAAGGAACGGTAACGTCAAACCTGATAACAGGATAGTCTGCTACTCCAGTTCCTGCTGCCGGATCTACAGGAGTATACTGCTCTGTGAGGCTGGTCCCCTCCAATTTCAGAAGAACAAGATCAGTTTTTTTGTCGAGCACTTCAGCCTTTACCAGATCGAGACCGTCATCAGCAAATCGGGACGTGTTGACAGCATACGATATGAGCGTTCCTTCGTTGGTCTTTTTCATCTGTGGTGACTCATGAACCGAGATCGTGACAACCGGCTTCTTATCAAGTGCCGGGGTTGTCCGGGGAGTTGTGGCGACCATCAGTCCTGCAAAGATCACCGCGATGACGACGATTCCAAATCCGATATAATATACATATTGCTTCTTCATGACCGGCACTGCCTGAACTTCCTGATCCTCTCTTTCGTAAGACACCATCAAGATACTGTTTTGATTTTTCCTTAACATAGATGGATATTATCACAAACAACCATCTCATATTACTGTCCAGGAGTAAAATATCAGGATTCACCCATATGACGCCGATCATCCAGACCACAGACCTGAAGAAATTGTATGGAGATGTGACCGCTGTTGATGGTATTACCCTCTCGGTTGAAAAGGGGGCTCTCTTCGGATTGCTCGGTCCGAATGGGTCAGGCAAGACCACCATGATCAAGATGCTGACCGGGCAGATTCGGCAGACCAGTGGATCTGCCCTGGTGCTCAGCCGGGAGGTATCCTCTGATCCCATATGGGTCAGACAGCAGGTTGGGATCATCCCAGAACAGGAGACACCACCGAGTTTTTTGACCGCAATGGAGTACCTCAATCTGGTTGGATCGCTCAGGAAACTCCCTGATCTCCGGAGTAGGGCTGACTGGTGGTTTGACTTTCTCGACTTTGCTGACAAGAAGAATGTACTCTGTAAGGATCTCTCAAGAGGAACGCGGCAAAAACTCATGTTCACACAGGCGTTTATCCATCAGCCTGAACTTGCCCTGATCGATGAGCCGCTCATCAACTTTGATCCTATCATGCAGAGAAAGATCAAGGACTATCTAGCAGAGTATGTCAGGTCAGGGAGAACAATATTCATCTCAACCCATATTCTCTCGATAGCCGAGGAGATCTGTTCAGGTTTTGCCATTCTCCATAAAGGTCGCCTTCTTCATACCAGCACACCACAGGAGCTTTCAAGAGAGGAAATGAATCTGGACGAGTTCTTTTTGCACCTGGTGGGAAGGGAGAAAGATGCGTAAACTCTTCTGGTACATGCTGAAAGAGGAGTGGCGGCTTCACTCAACCATGTTCGGAAGCCTGAGTTTTGCCCTCTTTCCGATGATGGTAGGAGGCATGGCATTCATGGGATCATTCCTGCTTCCATTCATAAGGAGATCTCTTCCTCCAGGAAATCTATCGCTGATCCTGCATTCAAATTACCTGCTCCTCGGGTTCATGGTCGGTGCATTCGGACTTCTGGGAAACGAGGCAATGAACAGAAGGTTTGGGCAGGCAAGCCTTATCGCGTATGCTGCCAGAACGCTCCCGGTCTCGGACAGGGAGATCTTCGCGACCTTCGTGCTAAAGGATCTCCTGTATTACTTCGTGCTCTGGGTCTTCCCGTTTGCACTCGGTTTCCTTCTCGCATCACCGTTCCTAGGGATACCGCTGTACCTTCCGTTTCTTCTCAGCCTGACTCTGACAATATCATTCCTCTCAGGGCTCTCTCTGATCTTCTTCCTTTCATCATTGTACAGCAGAACCCATGCAGGACTGCTCGCGATCATGTGTATCCTAATCCTCATACTTGCAGGATACGGAATAATGACCGGAGACAATCCTGCCAGACTTTTTCCACCACTTATTCTGTTCGAAGACTTCTCCCTGCTACTCCTCGGGGAGTGTCTCATCGGGATTATCATCCTTTCAGCAGTAGGAGTCCTGCTGTTCACACCGGAAAACATCGCTGCATCACGGCAGTACAGGGACCAGATCCTTCCCCTTTCCCGGTTATTATCCAGGTTCCCTACACCTGCCCTCTCTGCAAAAGACCTGATAGACCTGTACAGGAGCGGGAGTGCCATCGGCCAGACACTCTTCTCCTTTCTCATTCCTCTCCTCGTGATCTGGTTCTTCCTATCACTGACGAGCGATTACCTGCCTAAGAGAAATGTATTCTTCCTTTATGCGATGACCACCGGTATCATCGCCTCGACCATGTACACCTGGCTTACGGCATTTGA
The DNA here is from genome assembly GCF_963668475.1 of uncultured Methanospirillum sp. Taxonomy (GTDB): domain Archaea; phylum Halobacteriota; class Methanomicrobia; order Methanomicrobiales; family Methanospirillaceae; genus Methanospirillum. The sequence goes on along the minus strand of NZ_OY764544.1, from coordinate 3,496,760 downwards.
CTCCTTCGCCTCCTATGCCTGCCTTCCGGTAAGTGTGAAGACCGTAATCATAAGCAAGATTGCAAGTTTCACGGTGTTACAGGTGATACCAGTTGTATTCCTTGCGATCATCTGCATGATCTCAGGACAGGCTGTCTACCTGGTTCCGGTGATCGTGCTTGCTCTCTCCACCTCGTTCTTCACTCTTGCAGTAACGGTATGGCTTGCAGGGCTCTCACCAAATGTCCTCGTGTATGATGTGAAGGTTATGGTGCGGTACTTCTTTCTCATTGGGCTGGTCACGGCGGTCTTCAGCTCGATAGCGTTTGCAAACCCCTGGGCCTCACTCTCATCAGTGATACTGGCAATACCGGCGTGGTTTTTGATCAGGCTGGGATGCAAAAAGTGGGAGATACAGGAGCAGCCGGTGTACTAACCAACCTGTCACGATTCAGTATATGAAATTCGGAAGGAAAAGGTGTAACAGAAAATTGGGTTATTCAGCCGATTTCTCAAATTTGAACGATCCTGACCTCACATCACTGACCCAGCGGCTGAACATCTCTATACCGATTGCCATCCGTGCCCCGTGTCTCATGAAAAATGCCTCTTCGTCAGAAGGGGTCTTGGGAGGAACTGATCGATACGACTCAAGTGCTGCTGTACCGTCGTAGTCAGTGGCAGAGAACCTGATGTAGAAGTCATCGTATCCTGCCATCATCGCTTCGCCGGTGACGGTGGCGATGTGGTACGGGTGCTGTATCATGGCAGGAGCAAGATCATTAGAATATTGGATCCCGGCAGCCCGGATTTCAGCAATCATGACATTGAGATCCACCATGAAGGAGAACCCACCTTCAGGAATGATCGTCCTGACTCCCTCTATCGCTGCACACCGGGCTGCTAGCCGGGTGGTCATGATCCGGTGAATCTCACGGGTATCATGCAGGTACGCATCCATCGCAGGATTCGGAAGGTAGGCGGGTATCGCAGCCTGCTGAACCGGCGTTACTGCAGCAGTATACACAGTCGCAAGAACCTTGATCAACTCATCCTTGAGAGCCTGATCGGAACCTTCAGGAAGGATACAGGTACCGATGCGAAGACCGCCTGCTGACCTGTCCATCGAGAGGCCGTTCAGGACAAATGTCCCTTCCGGATAGATAGAACCCATACTTACAAACTTTGAGAGATCATAGGTAAGAAGACTGTACGCCTCATTTGCAAGGATCAGCGTATTAGACTCACGACAGATTGCTGCGATCTCCTTCAGGTCTTTCTCAGTGTAAAGGTTCCCGGTCGGATAACCCGGGTTGTTCAGGATCAGAAGATGCTGGGATTTGACCAGACCCTTTAGCATGGCAGCAAGCTGGGTCGGGCGTATCTTGTACTGTGCGGCATAATGGCCATACAACCGGTAATACGGCTTGTTGAGAATTCTAAGTTGCGGCAGATAACCCAGCCATCCGGGTGAAGGCACGATGACTGACCCGGCAAGAATGGTAAAGATCGGGAGGACCAGCCCTTTTACACCATGCCCTATGATGATCCGGTCTGCATCCGCAGTTATATTGTAGTTACGTGCATAAAATCCGCTAACGGCCTCCCTGAGTTCAGGAAGTCCGGCAGGATCGGCAAGTGTTCCGGGACATGATTTACCTGATATCTCAACCCTGATATCATCAGGAACCGGGAATGGGGATTCTGCTCTCCCAAAAGAGAAAAAGTCTTCACAACATGCGACTGACTGGCAGACATGCTTCTGCCCTGCGACCAACTGACTGAACCTCAGTGTATCTGGCTGCTGAATCCGGTCCACCCGTGCATCGATCATAATCCCTGCCGTTTTTACCACCTTGGTGAGAATATCGGAGGAGGGGTCATATATCTTTTGGGTTCACCTTCTGGATTCAGGTCACAGACCATGACAGACATCCGGATCCATGACCTGAAGAGATAATGGTATTAGGATTATTCTGTAACCCTGGACTCCTTAACCATTGACCTGACCCGTTCGATAACCTCAAGTCTGCCGCGGTATTCTCCTTCGATCTGTTCTTCGATCTGATCGAGGATGCTGTCAACAGTCCGGGAGAGTGTATACACCTTGACAGGCCGGCCTTTCTTTTCAGTTATAAGACTGGTGACCTGTGCCCACTTCCGGTCAATCAGCTGGTTTATGGCAATGCTCACTTCAGGTTGCCTGAGATCCACGATCCGTTCGATCTCCCGTGAGGTGAGATCATACCCCTTGAACAGTACGACAAGGACTCGTGCCTCATTATTTTTCAACCCCACATCGGTTAAAATCCTTGAAATTTCCAGATCATTCTCTGAAAACTGTAAACTCATATTCAGATCCATCCATACCCCCTGTTATATCCTAAATTTTATGTTGTTATTATTATATCGGACACTCAATCAACAGAAGGATATAAAATTATCTGATATATCTACACATGAGTGAACCACTTGGTTCACCGAAGTTTTTTTCAGGTAGATTCAGGGGGTTTATCTTTTTTTGAACGGTGTATCAGACGATGATGATCTAAACGTTCAGATTTTGTTTCTGATTGCAATTCTTTACTATGAATGGTGCTTGAAATTTTTTTCTCTCCTATGAACGCTCTACTCTCAATAGCGCGGGAGGTCCTTGGGCAGGGGGTTGGTGAATAAAGAAAACAAGGGACAGGAGTATAGAAAAGCCACACGAAAAATAGAATGTGGACCCTGATTAGGAGGATCTTCCAAATACGATACCATAAAGTACCGGGTGGTCACCATCAAGACCCAGGGCAGTTCCCACCTTTTCAGAATCAAACCCTGATAACGGTACACCTGAGAGATGCAGAGATGTAAGTTCAAGCAGGAAATTTTGTGCGATATGTCCAGCTTCCAGGTACATACTCTGGTTCGCCATATCATTACCGAACTTCTGGTAAGGAGTATAGTTCCCACTCATGACGATGCAGACCGGGGCAGATGCCACACTCTTCTGTCCGAGTACATCAACCAGGTTCTGTTCTCCTGGTGCATCCAACTCCTTGACAAGCTGGTGTTCTGTGGCATGGTAAGCATAGACACCGGGAGGGATGTCAGTGCCACGGCTTATTGCCACATGAAGAGTAATTGGGTATATCTTCTGTCCAGATGGAGCCGAACGGTTCCCGGTCTGTGGGTCAGTGATCCCCTGTGCAGCCCAGAGAAGGTTCGAAATCTCCGGTGCAGATATTGAGGTATTCTGGTACTCTCTGACCGACCGGCGATCCGAAAGGGCATTATCAAGAGTTATTGATTGAGAGTGGTCAGGCATCGGGAGATTTATTACCGCCTGATCTGCCCCGGAAATGGTGGTTTCCTGAGTCCCGGAGATCTGTCCCTGATCTGAAGGCGTTTCCTGAGCCCATACACAGGAGTAGATAATACAAAGAGCAATTAATCCGGTTATTGCGCCCAAAATAACAATGCGAGCCTGTTTTTCTACTATGTCATCTCACCATAGAACGTGAATCAAATGGTAAAATCTGACAACCTGTATCAGATAAATAATATACAACTGGATTGTTGCAGATTATACAACTAATATTAAGACAGGAAACTGACAAAGACAGGCTACAAAAAAGGAGAAAATTTACTGCTTGTTTGCAGTTGAGTTCAGTGATGCAGTTACGTTAGAGACGGCGGTTGTATTTGCTGCCTGAGTTGCAGTTGCATTTACTGCTTTTGTAGGGGCTGGGGTAATTGTTACTTTTGCCTCAACAGGGGTTGTGTTTGCCTTGGTCTCGGTAGTGTTTGCCTTTACGGTTGCAACAGGTGTAACAGTTGCCTTAGCCTCAGTAGTGTTTGCCTTTACGGTTGCTACAGGTGTAACGGTTGCCTTAGCCTCGGTAGTGTTTGCCTTTACGGTTGCAGTTGGTGCGACTGCTGCCTGTCCAATCGTTGCAAAGGTTACGTTTGCTGCTTTTGGAGCGATTGATACAGATACCGGAGTGATTGTTGCAAATGAAACATTGACCGCGGGAATAGTTTTAAAGGTAGGGGTCATCTTGGTGACATCTGAAACAGTGGAGCCCGTTGAATTTGCAGCAGATTCTGCAAGACCCATGGGGATCACGAACATGAACAGAGACATCACTAGTACTACCCTGATTAAGCGTTCCATATTTTTTAATCGCGATATAGAGTAATAATAATAGCGGCCGGACCTGCAAATTTGTGATTTTTTTTCTAATTATCTGTGACTTTTCTGTTGAGTGCGAACGGGTCGTTACCTTGTATTCATCTTATGCGAGCAACGGGGGCTAAGAAATTTTATGCCCAGTACGTATTGAATCCGGAGTCGGAAGGGATCACAGCACGATTGCTTCATTCCACCCATTGAGGAAAATTGAGAGCCCCTTTATCAGATACCCAGTTGTAGGTTTTTGCTATCTTGGTGAGAGTAATTATCTTGTTCCGGTGCTGTTCAGGGACCTGCTTCACCTTGTATGGAGGAATATCAGTGTACGGTGTCCAGACCTCATCACGATATTCATGGGGGATGAACTCGGTACCATCTGCACTATAGGCAAAGCCCAGGTAACTGAATGGGTTCGGGCCAAGTGGTTTACCCCTGCCGTCCCGTCCTTCTATGCCATTGATGTGAATCCCGAGGAGTTTATTCCCTTTCCTCATACTCCTGAATATCTCGTATTTGACCCATCGCTGATCATAGGTGTTGGTGCCGATCAGGACAACAGATGCTGAAGAGGCCTGAATCTGCGTGTCAATCAGTTTCTTTATCGAATCATCCCCTCCCCTGGCAGCGGCTTCCCAGATGAAGGGAGAAAAGTATCCACCATGATCCTCATGGGTCATCTTGTGAGATCTGACAACATTGATCCTGAGATCGTTCATGTCTTGAGTCCCGATACAAAAAAATACTTTTTAGGCATAGAGTGAAACCCCAGATATTTGGTTATATTCATACTCAAGATAGATAACATCTTCTTTTTGATAAAATAATTGAAAATTTATATTATTCAAATGATTTGATTATTCGATGTAAGCGCATCCATATCATTTAAATTTACATGATACATTACGAATAACTTGTAATTGCGGAGACGAATACTGCACAGCAAATATTTATTTATTCGTATTGTTATCTACCTGCTATGCCCCACCATGTTGCTAAATCACAGGAAAGTTTTTCAAGAGCAGGGTTTAGTCAGGCCTCCCAGATCGCTGTCGGACTGATGATCATTACCTTATTTGTATTAGCAGGGTATATCGGGACTCCAAGAGAGACCATTGGAAGTTCTGAGGTTTCATCAGAGGTCGACACAGGACCAAACCTGATAGGCTCACATAGTGGACAGGGACCATTGCAGATTACAATGGGTACTGATTTTACGAAACCTGATTACCAGTTCATCAGAAGGCTCAAAGGGATATAACTACCTTCATTTTTGATGGTGCCTTCTGAAACAACCTGACCCAGCGTTCTGATCCTAACCAGAAGACCATCGATTACTTTCATATTTACTTTTTTTCTTAATTTCGTTGTAATTTCGATTCAACCGTTCAATCAGTTTCAAACTGTGGGTATGATAATAATGAATCTGATCTTGTTTTAGCCTTCAACCTTTTTTTACATGGAATGACACCAGAGCGACATACGGTCCATAAAAACCCAGAGGTGGCTGCTTCAGAGATTATTCCAAATACATATTGAGTTGTATGGAGCATCATCCGTTCTTCGCTGTTACCCCTCTTTTCCCGCCATACCCGGTACCTGAGAATCCATCACCCGCACAGAAACGCTGGATCATTGTCCAGGGTAATGAAGTTTATTCCCTTAAAAACAAGGAATCAGGCACCGTTCTCATACATGGGCCGTTCCCAGCAAGCCTGATGACAGAAGAACAGGCGTACCTTGATACCAGGGATGACCTCATCTTCTACGCCAGTCAGGATCTCCGACGGAGTTACCCTCCCGGACGGCTGGTAATTGTCACCGGTCAGGGAACTCTCAGGAAAGGTTCCAGAGAGCGATATGGCCATTGCCTCATATGCTGTCCGAATCCTTGACTTTTATCGCTCGACTGCCTTCTGTGGGGTATATGGAACCAAAACAAACCCGGTAGCGACAGAACGGGCTCGAATTTGCCCTTGCTGCAGCCGAATCGTCTACCCGAGAATATCCCCTGCCATCATTATTCTTATCAAAAAGGGTGATGAGATCCTGCTGGCCCACTCCCCTCGGTTTCCATCAGGGTTCTACTCGGTCATCGCCGGATTCAATGAACCTGGTGAAAACCTCGAACAGACAGTCCGCCGAGAAGTCAGTGAAGAAGTCGGCATTATGGTCCAGAATATCAGGTACTTCGGGAGTGAGCCATGGCCCTTTCCAGACTCCCTCATGATCGGTTTTGTTGCAGATTATGCCGGAGGGGAGATCAGTGTAGACAAGCAGGAGATTGACGATGCTGGATGGTTTACCAGAGATAACCTGCCTCAGGTCCCTTCAAAAGAGAGTATTTCCCGGGCACTGATAGAGGCCTGGATAAAGAGAGAGATCTGATACAAATGCACGGATAGCCGGTTGCATGGTCCATGACAGGTATGATCCAGAGGGATGTAAGGGATAACATGTCATCACAGACCGGTTTCAAGTGGCAGATGAGCACCGACGGACCTGAAACCTATGAACGGTATATCGTGCCAACGTGGATGATCGACCGGACACATGACCTCATCAACGTCGGAGGTATCGGTTCTCAAAAGCGGGTGCTGGATGTTGCCTGCGGTACTGGCATCGTGGGCAGAACGGGAGCAGGTCCTATTGGGTCCGATGGCGAGTTTGTCTGTCTTGATCTCAACAGGGGAATGCTCCGGGTTGCAACCAGGTGTGCAGCAGAAGAGGGTGTGACTGACATCAGGTGGTGCCAGGGTGACGTATCAAGGATGTCTTTCTCTTCAGGAGAGTTTGACACGGTTATCTGCCAGCAAGGACTTCAATTCTTCCCTGACAAGGTGTCTGCACTAAAGGAGATGAGAAGAGTCCTTTCATTTGAGGGAACACTTGTAATCAGCGTCCTGGGGTCGAGCGGAAAAAAGCCCGCACGTGGTTGCCATATGCGATACATTTGCCGAGTATCTGGGTGAAGACTCGACCACCATCTTCCAGGTTGCCTGTTCGCTTTCCAATTCCCGTATGCTGAAGAAGCTTGTGGGAGAATGCGGGGTTTCGCAGCATTGATATTAGAATTGATGTGAAAGTTGCCCGTCACCCATCACTTGCCGAACTCTTTCCTGCATATTTCTCAATTTTTTCGGTTGCTGCACAGATATCAGCGATGTCAGGTGAGGAACAGACCCGGATGTTCTGTACTATAGAAAAAAGACTTGCGCCCTGGCTGGAAGACGGTGGCCTTGCAGTGCCAACTGAAAACTGTATCCTGACAGCAGTGAACAGGTGAAAATCATCAGGAAAATGATAACCGCTGTCGGCATTACATCATTGAACAATCCTGAATAGCTCAAAATTGCAGGGACATTTTATGAGGGAAAAAAACTAATAAAGTCCCCAGACAAAGAGCGAGATGACGGTATGCCAACAAGTAAGAAAGAGCTGGGTAAGCTGAACAGAGCAAAGAAGGAAAAGGCAGAAGAACTCGCGAAGTTAGTAGCTGAAGGCAGTCAGGCCGCCAAGAAGAAACTCAAAAAACTCGAGAAGAAGATCAAGTAACCAACTCTTGTTATTCCTTTTTTCGTCAGGCTTATTTTGAATACATCTTCCCCCGATGGGAGGGGTCTCACCAATATCATCTCTCCCGGCTGGGAGGCAGAATATCAGTTTAGGAAAAAGATAAGCAGTCCGGCATATTGCCGGGAGATTCATGAGTTATTGCACATCTAAAGTACCAGATTTGTAATATGCTCTGTCTTTGATGTATTTACTGCCTGAGTACGTCTTACTCGAGATGTAAGCCGATGTACCCGGCTTTATGGCAAGTTCTGACCTGCTAACCGGGGAGCCCTGCATTGAATCGACCATCCATCGTCCATCGAGAGTTGTTGCGTTATCATCAGAAAGGTCGATTGTCCATTTTGATGCCCCATCAATCCGGGAAACAGATGTTGATTTGTCTGATCTTCCAGCGGTGATGTTGCCACTTACCCCGGTCTGGAAGTCTGAATTACTGGAGAAAATTCCTCCCTGAACATTCCTGTTTACTGTTACCCCTGATAACTGATAACCTTCATATATAAGTCCAGTATTGCCTACAAATTCCCCAAGCAGCCATCCGTTCATGGTGGCAGGGATTGCAGATTTATTCGTTCCAGACTGTGGTGTAGAGGCTTGAGTTGATCCCCACACATACCCGGTTGCTGACATTGGATCATGCTTGTTTGTTGTGGGTGATATCCGGTAATCAAGATTGCCTGCTGTTGCCTCTGTTTCCCCATACGCTCCATGGAGTTTGTTGAAAAAAATCGCCTCTCCAAGATGATCAAAAGAGGTGACATCAGTTCCTCTTACCTGTTCATAAGATCCATTTCCAGGCATATTCATGTTTCCTGGAGGCCATTGTTCTCCATAAGTATTCACAGTAATTGCTTTTCCAGATCCACCTGCTATATTGTGATAACTGTATGATTCATTGTTGTAACTGATCGCGTATCCAGAATATTTTTTCAGCCCTCCATGAGATACGGAGGCAAAATCACCCGCATACTGATCATAGCAGAAAATACTAGGGAATTCACCTACGTAATTAGTATCCGGGCTCCACTCTAGACCCGGAACTTCGTTGGTAGATAACTCAGAGCAATTTCGATAGATCTCATGGTATGACCGACAGAGATGATCGATTGATCCGGTTTCATTGCTTCCGGTAATTATTGCTAGTGTTCCATCTTCCCCTGTTTCCGTACTTATTCTGATAGTACCTGAATACCTGCCTGCATCATTCCAGTCAGTATCTTGTAGACCAGCTCCTGCATACGCAATAAATCTGTCTTTGCTGATTGAATGGCCCTGCAGAAGTATCTGGTCTGCATTTTGTACCTGCACAAGAGCCGAGGCGTAACAGTCATTCGTGGCATTACTACCCTGAATCGTGTAACTCCAGCTGGTTGCATCTGTTCCCTTGATGATCAATTGAGCAAACGAATATTCACCAGCAGAGTTGTTGAATTCTACCAGTTTAGTCAGGTTCCCGGTCCCATTGATGTCTGATGCCTTCTGACTCATCAGATCAAGGGGTTGTGGAATTGTCATGGCTTCATGAAACATCGGCTTTACAGGGAGCCCAACCTCCATGGCAGCCTGTGAAGAATTAAACGAGATGTTACTTTCATGAAGTTCAGCTATCACTCCCTGTGCCATACAAAGAGTTACAATCAGAATAAATCCGAGAACATACCTTCGTGTATCCATACCCAGCACCTATAAATTATTTTTTATTGCTCGGAGAGTATAAAAAAGGATCTACGGACAGGATGGAGAAAGAACTGGCATTGATTATTTTTTTAAAAATGGGACCAGTATTTTGTGCTGTACATAAATTAAGATTAATGTAACAGATACACATCCAGGCGATTGTTATCCGAAATATGAATTTTAACCGAAGTCAGGGTTATCCTTATTCAATCACTCGAGTACAGTCATCGTTCCATGGACATGAGTAGCAAGAGTTTTTGCTTCTGTGCTCTTTAGTAAACAAGAAATCCTGAAGATTTTTGAGCCAGGTATCGCGAAGCTGATTCTGATCTACCCCAAGCAGGAACTGGAGTCTCATCCCATTAAACAGGGCAATCAGGGTAAGAGCAAGGTGATGGGGTTCAATGTCCCTGCGGATCAGATCATCATCCTGAAGGTGTGAGAATTTCTTGGTAATCCTTTCTATCTCTTCTTTCATTCGTGTGTATGAGAACTCCTGCAGTTCCTTTTTTCTATACGACATTGCTACAATATCAAGATAGAGTGACTGGTATCCAGGATTCTGGTTCATCACCTGATCAAATATCTCAAGCCAGGAGTGTATGGGACACCGGTTTTTACCCTGCTCATCAATGACCTCCTGATATCTTTCCTGGCCATCTTTTGCACTCTCGATGATCAGTTCATCTTTGCTTGTAAAGTACCGATAAAGAGCAGGTTTTGTTACCTCAAGCTTGTGGGCAATCTCTTCCATAGTCGTATGACAGTATCCCTTTTCGAGGAGGACTTCAAAACCAGCCTGAATGATTCTTTTTTTTGCTTCATCCCGATATTGAGAGATTATTTTAGCCATTTCTGTACAAGAGGTATCATTTTGAAGTAATAGAAGTTTGTGATATTCACTTCAGTTACCCAATAGTAACAATAATAATTATTGGAAACTAACCTCTGTAATAGGCCTTGTTTCAAGAATTTGATGGAAAAAGGCCATTTCACAGGTGATAATTCAATATGACAAATAACACTTCAGATACTACACACACAGCCTTTATTGGTGGTAGAATCCTGACGATGAACAAGTCAGAGCCAGAAGCTGATGCTATCGTCTTTCAAAGCGGCAAAATTGTCGCGGTAGGAGACCATGAAATTTTAAGATCGTTCCAAGGAGCAGAGGTTATCGATTTAAACGGAAGAACACTTATCCCTGGTTTCATCGACTCTCACATGCATCTCTCTTTTGGTGCGTTTCTTCCGACATGGGTTAACCTCAATGGATGCTCATCAAAGGAAGAAGTTCTGTCCAGGTTGAAATTATTCGGAGATGCACACCCGGATTCCGAATGGATTATCGGATTTCCATGGATTGATCTCCACTACGGTGGTTTTGACATTTCCCGTGAAGAACTCGACAATTGTATCCCTTCAAAGCCTGCTATCCTACTTCATACTTCATTTCACTCGCTTCTTGCAAACAGCATGGCCTGTAATTTTGCAGGAATTAGCACCCATACGCCGGATCCAGACTCAGGTTTTATCGAAAAGCGTGAAGATGGAGAGATATCTGGTGTTCTTATTGAAACAGCATGTATTCCGGTTCTTCGTCGTGCCCTCTCCATTTCAACCTGCAGATATGCAGAACTTATTGAGCAGGCAGCGTGTGATCTTCACAGATTTGGAATTACTGCAGTTCATGATCCCGGAGTTACACCAGATGCAGAAGAAGCATACCGTCGTTTGTACTCAGAGAAGAGGCTTCCCGTTTCGGTTCTGATGATGCCTCATGGTTCAGCCCTTCTTGATAATCTGATTGGGAAAAGACTGGAGAAATTGACATTTGGAGAAGGAGATAAACAACTCAGGGTAGGACCTGTGAAGGTATTCGGTGATGGAGCAAACCAGGCAACAACTGCTCTTACATTACAGATCGGTGATCAGACCATTTCCAGTGGAATGTACCGAAATGACTTTCAGAATACGCTTATTGAATCTGTCAGGCACGGGTTTCAGGTCAGTGTACACTGTCTTGGAAATCGAACGGTTGATGCAGTTCTTAAAACATTTGAATCTGCAAAACAGGAAGTACCACAGGGATTTAATATCAGGCCAAGGTTTGAACATCTCAATCTCTTGAGCCAAAACCAGATATCTCACCTTTCTTCAATGAATGTCTGTGCAGCAATTCAGCCTCAGTTTCTTTCACGTGCCGGTAGATTGAATAAACTCCCGATCACCAATGCAACCTGGTTTGCGTATAAGGATATGATGGAGAATGGGATAACTCTAGGAGGAAGCAGTGATCACCCGGGAGGGTTCATGGATGCACGTGACGTTATTGCCTGTATCTGTATGGGCGCTACCATGAGCGACGGAAACGGAAACGTTATTTCTCCAGATCAAATCATGTCATTTGAGAAGTGGCTCTGGATATACACTGCAGGAAGTGCATATGTCGGAAATCAGGAGAGTGAGAGAGGGATGCTGGCCAAAGGATTGGTTGCAGACTTTGTCATATTAGACGGATTGCTTGATCCAAAATCTCCTCCTGTGGTAGATGAGACCTGGATTGGTGGAAAACAGGTTTATTGCAGGAATCACTAGGAGAAGTCTGATGGCAGGGTTCTTTGGTACATCAGGTTCTGATAACAACAGGGAAAGTGAGCGAAGAGTCAGGATCAAAGGAGTGGCTATCGGGCTGATTCCTATTTTGGTAATGGCAGTGATACTTCTTGGAACATCAGGGGATCCAATCTGGCTGATGGCCTGGATATTTTTAGTAATACACGTGGGAGCAACGATTTTTCTCTCATTTACCATAGATATTTCCCTCATTACTGAGCGGATACGACCGGGAGATGGAATAAAAGGATGGGACCGAACTCTTGTCACATTATTGACCATATCCGGTCTTCTAATTCTCCTAGTTGCAGGACTCGATCACCGGTATAACTGGTATAATGTTATTCCAATGTCACTTCAGATTCCAGGAGTCATGTTGTTCATTATTGGATACCTGATCCTCATTTATGCAGCAATCACAAACTCGTTCTTTTCTTCAGTTGTCAGGATTCAGAGAGAACGGAGTCATCAGGTAATCACCTGCGGCCCATACAAATTTATCAGGCATCCCGGGTATCTTGGAATCATTCTCTGCCTGATTACCGAACCGCTGATGTTTCAGTCCCTATTAGCAGGTATTCCGTGTCTCATCGCTGTTTGGTTCATGATAATTAGAACCAGGCATGAAGATCAGACTCTGATACAAGAACTCGGTGGATATTCAGAGTACAAAAAAAGTGTTCGATTCAGGTTAATTCCGGGAGTATGGTGAGGTTATAATGTAGTTTCATACCTCATTTGAACGAGGATACGAGTACAAAATAAATCATTTACTTTTTTAAAATAAAAGATTATTATGCCCACTCACTCCTCTGTCCTGCCCGGCTGGCCGACCTCTGATAAGATAATATTCCAGTACTGCATCCCAAGCATCTCTACATCTTCCCTGCTCTCCTGACAGACCAAGGCCGGTATCTGATGGACCATGTTCATGATGATATCATTCCCCGGATCTGGCGTGAAGGAGATGTCAACATCATTCTGAATCGTGTATCGGTAGGGATCCATGTTTCCGAAGTAGTAGTTCTTAAATTTTTCACGATCTGAATCGCTCTTATCAAATGCCCAATCCGCACTCTCTGCAATCGTGACATCAGCGGGAATCCAACCGTAACCAGGAAGGTAGAATTCGGCCCAGAAGTGAGGTCCTGCGAGACCGGGTGCTAACTGATATCCACCCGCAGACCGTGCCGGGATTCCTGCTGCACGGCAGAGTGCGGCAAAGAGCATACTCTGGGTACCACAGTCACCAAACCCAGTATCAAACATATACGTTGATTCAGGAGTCTGCGACCCTACCAGGTAGGTATGAGGTACAGTGCTGTATGGATAGGTCCTGATAATGTAATCATAGATCAGCCTTGCCTTACGATACGGATTCTGCTCATCGCCAATAATTGATCTGCTGATATTCTTTATTCCAGGATTAACCTCGATATTTAGCTGTGTTTGCGTGTAATCACGATAGAGATCACTTGAGGTATCATACGGTGCAATAGAATTCTGGTCGATGATAAACCGTCGCTCTGAAGTGGTAAACTCATAATCTGCTGATATGTTGATGAATGGTCCATCCATCTCGCTCAGCGGGATCTCATAATACACCTGACCAAGATCACCGTCAGTCACCGGACCAGAAACGATGTACTGTTCAGGCTGCAGGTTCAGGATCCTGATATCCTTCTGACTGTCGGTCTTTATGGGAAGTGGTACCCAGACCTTCAAAGTTCCGTTTGCAGGCAACAATTCTCTGGGAAGTGAGATCGAACTGTTGGCAATGAATGTATGTGGATTGCCATACCAGCCGTCAAAGGACGTGTTGTTAGTTATCAGTGGGAATACCTCATCGAAGAATGGAGAGTGGTTAGCTTTCCTGGAGATCTCCTGCATAATTGTGGTATTGTGATACGCAGCATTATTTGCGACGTCATAGAAATACCGGGTCTGACCGTCAGACTCAGTCTGGATAGACTCACCAGGTTTCAGGATATTGGATCGCTCCGCCTCTGAAAGTTCCGGAAGACCCTGTGCAAGAACTTCTTCAGCCTGGGTTCTGTTAAGCATCATCTCAATCAGTATCCATGAGGCACGATTTCTCATCCCGAAAGCCTTTCGTGCATTATCGGCATCTCCCCGTAGATCATAGACGAGCATCGACTGATTAAACAGATCACCAGCATGCTCATAGGAACCGTTGAGATATGCATTAATTCCGGCAGCATAGAGTTCATCTGCAGAGGTATTGTCTGCTGTACAGGCACCTGTTAAAAGCAGGAGTACTCCGAAAGCAAATAAAACGACTCTCATAACCTGAAAAGAGAACGCCATGAATCTAAAAAAGGTTGCTGGGAGAATAACTCTATTGAGGAGAGAAAGATTTTCAACGCAATGTTGTGTTAAGATGGTAATGGATCCACAGATGCCAAATTCCATCAGCACTTGAGAACGAATGAAATATTTGTCGTTCAGCGAACTATCTAAAGCTGTTTGGATATTCAGTGGCTGATTGAAGAGTGGAGTCCCTTACATGAGACAGATATTGTTTTCAGATCCATGGGGAGATTATTTGAATTAAACGATTAAAATGATGTTTTGAAAAAGGATAAATTGGTTAATCAGTTTTAGAAGAGTCCGTTAAAGTACGGTTGAATAGGAGATTCACTCCCTTGATCCAGAGATCACGGATCTCATCCGGACACATCCAGACAAGTTCGTAGTTCTGCAATCCGGAGTATAGTGCCACCATCAAAAGTGCCAGTGTGTGTGGATCTGCCTTGGAATCCACTATCTGTTGTTTCTGGCCTTTTCTAATAACATCCTCAAACGTTGCTACAAGGCCGGCATAATAATCACGGGTTGCATGCCTGATTTCAGAGCTTCGGATAGCCTGTGCGAACATCTCGAAAAAAATGGCCCGTTGCCTGTTGTCAGTCAGACTATACTTATCGAATATCTGAATGAACATATCATCAAGCGAGCGATTAAAAAAAGAATCAAATGTAATTTTCTCAAAGTCACACTTGAACTTCTTCATTGCCTCGATGATGAGTTCATCTTTTGTTTTAAAATACCAATACACCGCCCCTTTGGTGACACCAATCTTCTGCGCTACCCGATCAAAGGTTAACTGGTCAGCTCCCCTTTCAGCGATCACCTCGATTGCTGCATTGATAATCCGCCGTTTTGCTTCTTCCTTATACTCGGGGACGACTTTAGGCATTTGTCTTGAGTATTCATTTCCTCCTGATGTTGAAAACCATGTCGGGTATCAAGATACAATCATATAGAACTAATACATACCAAATAGTATGTATCTTGTTATTAGAGAATATAAAGAATCAATTTAGACATTAATTAAATAAAATGTATGGATGAATAAAACTGAAAAATTGCGTCTCAAAACGCAATATATTGGATTAAATGATGAATAATTCATTAATGATGATGAATGTTGTACAGGTAGAACCTCTGCGATATGTTGCCAAAACCGGTACAGGAAAAAAGATCACCGCAGAGCCCTCGGGTATTTTCGGAGGAAAAGATGAGTATCCAAATCCAATGGAGTATTTTGTCGCATCGATTGGTACTTGCATTGCCATAAAGACTCACATGCACCTAACAAAATCAGGTAGTGAGCCAGACTCTATCGAAATAGAGATGAAATGCACCAGAAGCCCGTCTCCACCTGAGATACTGGAGAATATTCATTTGATCATTATCGTAGCCGGACACCTGGAGGAAGCGGTGGTGAGCAAAGCAATCCAGGAGACCATGACACTCTCTTGTCCGGTGAACGTCATGGTCAGCAAGATCGCCAGGGTAACCTGGAAACTCACAATGAAGCAACCAGGACATGTGTCAATGCCTGATGCTCCGATAAAAACGTAGATTCAGAATATCTCGATTATGCCAGAAAACCTGACTTGAACAAAACAAAGGTAAAAAAATATGAATCCAATTGAACTAGAAACACCACAATTTGACTTTCTTAAAAAAGCAGCTTTGAACCTTGGAGCAACAGATGCGCAGGTGATCACAAGTTCTGACGTGATCGTCGAGAACAGGGTTCCTCTAAAATGCAGGACCGGATGTACAACATACGGAACCAGACTGACATGCCCCCCTCACGCCCCGACACCCGATGAATTCAGAATAATTCTCTCAGAATACCAGTATGCCATGCTGGTGAAGTTCACCTCACCTGCAGTTGCAGAACCGGATATTATCTGTTCATTGACCCAATTTATGCTTGATAAAATGGGTGATCCAGATAAAAAAGAAAGAGCTACGGCATTCATGGCCCAGTATGTTGAAGGCAACACCGAACGCCTGAACACGATGCTCGAACTTGAAAAAAAAGCCTTCAATGCTGGATACACTTTTGCCCTTGCGTTTGTAAATGGGTCATGCAGGTTATGTGAATCCTGTAATACCAAAGGGGGAACATGTCTGCATCCAACCAGAGCACGGATTCCTGAACATGCAGTCGGAATCAACATGATCAAAACTGCAGAACGTGCAGGATTGCCAATTAGTTTTCCTGTAATTGGACATCCATCACCCATGGCACTTCTCCTGATCGATTAACACCAATTTTGATAATCATGAATCTGATAAAACTTCTTTCCGTTGACCACCTGGAGGTAACAGTACTTGCAGATAATTACACAGACATGTTTCTCACGCAGGATACTGTTTTTTGCCGAAGGCCAAAGGTTCTCCCGCCAAAAGCACTTCTTGCCGAACACGGGTTCTCCTGTATTCTAAAGGTGAAGAGAGATGGAATATCACAGTCCATTCTTCTTGATGCTGGTGTTAATCCAGCCTGTATCAATCATAATGCAAAACTTCTTGGAATCGACCTCTCTTCACTCAATTCTATCATAATAAGCCACGGCCATCCGGACCATTTTCTTGGGCTTCTCCAGATCCTTACATCGATACCAAAAAAAATACAAGTCATGGTGCACCCAGATGCTTTTCTAGAGAAACGGCTGAACAATCACACAGGTCCTGTACACCTTTTCAAGTTAGATGAAACAGAACTGGAATCACGGAGTGCAATTGTGGAGAAGAACTCTGCTCCAAAAATAATTGGAGAAGGCCAAATCCTTCTGACAGGAGAGATCAATCAGATGACATCATTTGAAAAGGGATTTCCCGGAGCAGAGATCCTGCGAAACGGAACATGGAACCTTGATTCATTCAAAGATGAACAATCGCTGGTGATTCATGTGAAAGAGAAAGGACTTGTGATTATTAGCGGGTGTGCCCATACTGGTATTATTAATACAATATATCATGCAAGTCAGATTACCGGTATTGACAAGATCCATGCGGTTCTTGGTGGATTCCATCTGACCGGACCACTCTTTGAACATGTGATTCAACCGACAATTGATGAGATGAAACAGATAAAACCAGAAGTAATTATCCCAATGCACTGTACTGGGTGGAGTGTCATAAACCGATTCATGACAGAAATGCCGGATAGATGTCTTCTGAATACAGTGGGGAGTACTTACCTGTTCTGATATAAACCAGGATTAACTAAATAATCTCATCAATTTTTTTGGGGGGTGAAAAATAACTATGATAATTGTATTATAGTTTCTCAACAGTTTGAGTGGATACGGAGTCAGTGTGTGCAATCATGTAGATGACCCATTTTAAGAACCTAATCATATCCCACTTCAATAAGATGCCTTGACACCATACCTTTTAAAAATTTAAGGAGTTTGAGTGTAAATCAGGAACATGGATAGAATTCCTAACGTTCACGACTCCAATGTTCAGTCCATTAATCAAGAATAACTCTCTTTCTCTCAATAAAGAGCGAATATTTGATGTAAAATCTCTTCTTTATTACCTCCACAAGGACCAGATATCCAATCACCAGCCCTACAAGTACTACAAAGAACGAAACCGGAGGCTACACGAAACCAAAGATGCTACCAATGACGGTGAATGGCAATATACACGAAACAGCCACGATAAGCAATGTGCTTATTATGAGGGGCATACTCGGCTTACTCTTATAAAATGGAACCATTCTCGTTCGTATCACAAAAATAATCTGGGTCTGGCTGCATATCGACTCGATAAACAAGGCAGTCTGAAAAAGGGAAGGACCAGCGTTAAAGATAAAGAGAAGGATGCAAAACATGAGAATATCAAACAGAGAGTAATCGGACTAAAAACAAAAATAAACTTTTTGATAAACTCAATATCCCATTTTTTCGGAGAGGCGATATAAGACCGGTCTACATTATCAGTTGGGATTGCAGACTCAGAAATATCATAGAGGAGATTATTAAGTAGTATCTGAATCGGGAGCATCGGAAGAATTGCTAATAAATGAAAATGGCTGCGAAAAGTTATGAGAACATCCCGAATCCGGGGCCCATAAACCTGGATTGAAGAAATCGACACTCTATTTTCTGCCCTGCTTAAAAAAACAACCGAGATTCGAATTGATGATAAAATCCATTGAACGGTAAACTCGAGTATTATTCCTGACAAAGACCCGACTCATAATCTGCTCTAATTGCAGCGTAATCGTATATTTATTCATTATAAGGATTACTACCATAGAGATTCAATGCCTGTCATTATAGATCGGTTCTCCCTGAACAGTTGGATGTGGACAACAGGGATGGTTTCGAGTGAAATAAATGGCACTTCCATAGATTACTGCCTCTTTCAAAGACTGATCCAACCGATTCCCTGCAAACCCGTTGCATTCAATTCCTCTATGTAAGGCAACAACTCCGCACGAACTTTGGTAATGCTGTATCTGTCTTGATCCCATCATTTCTCTCCAGAGATTTCCAGAGGGGAAAAGGAAGGTAAATAGATTCGTTTATGATACAATTATTGAAACAAACCGTGGAAATATGTATCAAAAAACTGGTGGGATGAAAAGAATTGGTATGTATTAAGAAAAGTGTTGATTCATAATCGGGGAAACAATTCTTCCAATAATGAGTGGAAATTAACGAGTATCATCCATCATTTATTATCGGGTTCAGATCCCCTCACTTCATATTTGTTTTGAAGAAAAGATACTCCCGATCCCTTCCTACGTAGTTTCAATAGGGAAGGGACTCAATACCACACATCCTCCTACATCGTGGTCTCAAAATATTTCATGGCTGCAGGAATGTGCTGCTTTACTTCTTCGAAGAAATACTTGACGATTTCCGGCTTAGAATCAGAGATAGATCCATTTATTGTGCAAACAAGCCAGTTTGGCAGTTCAGTATTCTTATCAAGAACATTCATGAGTACAACAATCGTTTCATCAACATCAACCGTAGTTTTCCAGGTATAAGGCATACCAAATCATCCTCCATCAGGTATCAGTGCAAATGTGTTCACATGCTAACGATATAACCAACGGCCACCATACAGATAATTCATACAACGGATCGGGTGTCTTCTAAACATCCTCCATCACCATGAGAGTGACTTTCCGGTCAAGCAAACCACATGAAAAATCATAATCAAGTATGTGATTATGATTTTGAGGCACAGGGTGATAATCGCTTGAATGGCATATCGTTCTGACTTTGACGTTACTCAGTACTCACTCATAACTTGTATCCTGAATCTCATTTTTTGAAACAAAATTTGAAATAATCAGATACTTATTCCCTGAAAGCAGGCTATTCAATTTGTATCTCATCCCCAGGGAGAGAAAGGAGTTATGATGACACCAGAGCAGAAACACAAAACATTTCCACCAGATGCCCCGCATCTCACAGACTCATTAGAGAGCCAGGACAAGGAACGACATGATGAAGGAGATCGCCATCACCCTATGGATCATCCGCTTCCCCATGCCCCTCACCATCCACAGGGCAAAACAGTCCTCCCTCCCAGGCATGATGCTCATTCACATCTCCATGGAGATGATCTTCCTGAACATACAAACCCTCCAAGTCCAATTAAACCCTCTAAAAAGATGACAAAAAAAGGAACAGAATAAAGGCCATATTTTTTCGATATTTGAAAGATAATTAGTTGTTCTAAATGATCCATATCCATATCAGTTCCTGGAATAATTAAGACATTTAAGAACCAATATGTGTTTTCTGATACTACCGTTCCGGATTTTCATTGCATTTTTTGAGGTGTACTTTCAGAATGCCATTCTTCAATGAGGCATATGTGCCTTCGCTGGTGACTGGCGAAGGAAGGGGAATAATCTGTGATATATACCCAAAACTGTGTTCGCACATGGTATATTCAATTTTATCCTCTTTTTTCCACTCTCTTCGTACACAGGAGATTTGTAAGGCCATTGGATGAATCAGGTTTATCGTGATGTCTCGTTTGAGGTCACCGGGAATCATTTCAGCACTAACCACAATCTCATCTTTATATTCTACAATCTGAATCTGGAGATTATCCTGCACACCTGGGAGTAATTTTCTGGATGGTTCACTTGAAGAAGGAAGTAAGGGAATCGGGTTGCTCTCCTGGATCTGCTGAAAGAGCGAATCCATGTAGTTTCTCATCACCTCAAGTTCTTCATAAACGTGCTGGAAATACAATCGTTCCATCTTGTTCACCCCCCTATTTTTCTCCTGCAAAGGCTTCCAGTATAAGACTTTCCTGTCTGGGGGTCAGATTTTGCGGGATCGTAACCAAAATTTTTATCAGAAGATCACCTCGTTTGGTACTGTTTAGGTATGGCATCCCCTGCCCCTTGAGTCGAAAGAGGGTGTGGCTCTGGGTTCCCCGGGGAATTTTCAGGGATGCCATACCGGTAATCGTACGCACGGAGATCTCTCCTCCAAGTATAGCCGTTTTCACTCCGATTGTTGCTTTACTATGCAGATCTGTCCCCTGCCTCTCAAATAAGGAGTCAGGCTTTACATGGACAACCGCATACAGATCTCCCGGTGGTCCCTGGTTCTCTCCTGGTTCTCCCTCACCGGCAATCCGCAAAAATTGCTTGTCCTTTACACCACGGGGAATAGAAACCTCAAGTTTCCTGGTTTTTTGAAGTACCCCTCTTCCCTGGCAGGATTTACAGGGTTTCTCAATGATGGTGCCGACCCCATTACATACCGGGCACTGCGCAATATTCATCACCTGCTGATGGCCTCTCTTCTGCACTGTCCGAATTTCTCCGGTCCCGTGACAGGATGTACAGGTCCTGGAAAAACCTGGTTCTGCTCCGGTCCCCTGACAGACTGTGCAGACGATCTGGTGAGGAACTGCTACGGTATTTTTTGTTCCATAAAAAGCGTCAGTAAGAGAGATTTCTATATCATACCTGAGATCAGCACCTGCCCGGCTGCGGGTTCTGGCGGTACCGGAAGAGACAGCATCAAATATGTCTCCCAACCCGAAATCCCTGAATAAATCGTCATAACTGGGAGTTTTAGCCTGTGTATACTCACCAGGTTTGAAGTCTGCGTGCCCTACCTGATCATACTGGGCTTTCTTCTGAGGGTCGCTCAGGACCTGATACGCTTCATTAACTTCTTTGAATTTTTCTTCGGCTTCGCTACTCCCCTGATTGAGATCAGGATGATATTTTCTGGCAAGATGCCGGAATGCTTTCTTCAGATCGTCCTGTGACGCATCTTTTTTTACGCCCAGGATCTCATAGAAATCCTTCTTTGCCATAATGTAAACGAAATGTCTTATTCCTCATCCTTAACCTTGAAATCTGCATCAACAACCTTCTCTCCCCCTGATGCACCGGTTTCCTGGCCAGATGGTTCGTCGCATCCTGGAGTTGAACACTTCGCTCCTCCCTGCTGCTCGGCATACTTTTGAGCGGTTTTCTGATACACTGCAGATCCAGCTTCACCCAGAACTTTCTGGAGTTTTTCAGTCTCTACCCTGATCCGAGAGGTATCTTTACCTTCTAATGCTGCTTTTACGGCCACAATTGCAGCATTTATGGTTTCAACATGCTCGGGATCCAGTTTGTCAGCTAGTTCTGACTTTGTTTTTTCTGCTGTATATAGTAACGAATCTGCAGAGTTGCGGACCTCGACGTCTTCTTTACGTTTCCTATCATCTTCCTCAAACTGCTTTGCTTCATTGACCATCTTCTTCACATCAGTATCAGGAAGCTTTGTTGAAGCTGTGATGGTCATCTTCTGTTCTTTTCCGGTCCCGAGGTCTTTTGCTGACACATTCAGGATTCCTGATGCATCGATATCAAAAGTCACTTCAATCTGGGGTACCCCACGGGGAGCCGGGGGAATACCTACCAGATTAAACTGGCCCAAACTGACATTGTCGCTTGCCATGGGACGTTCTCCCTGGAGAACATGAACAGTGACCGAAGTCTGGTAATCAGCTGCAGTTGAAAAAATTTCACTTTTTTTCGTAGGGATCGTGGTGTTTCTCTCAATCAGTCCGGTTCTCACTCCTCCCATCGTCTCGATACCAAGGGTAAGCGGAGTCACATCGAGAAGCACCATATCGGTGATCTCACCACCTAATATTGCACCCTGGATAGCTGCTCCGATGGCCACACACTCCATCGGGTCAATTCCCCGCTCTACTTTTTTACCGATATGATCCTCGATAAATTTCTGAACAACCGGCATCCGGGTGGGTCCACCAACAAGGATTACTTTCTGAATGTCGTCCTTGGTCAGGCTGGCATCGGTGAGTGCCTGTTCAAAAGGATGAATGCAGCGTTTGATGATCGGTTCAACCAGTTGTTCAAGTTTAGACCTGCTCAGTTTCATCGACAGGTGTTTGGGCCCTGCCTGGGTAGCTGAAACGTAGGGCAGATTGATCTCAGTCTCGATGACATTTGATAACTCAATCTTTGCCTTTTCTGCTGCTTCTTTTACCCGGGTTATCGCCATCTTATCATTTCGGATGTCAATTCCCTCAAGTTTTTGAAACTCGGCTGCGATCCATTCATAGACTGCATTGTCCATGTCAGTGCCCCCAAGTTGAGTATCCCCGGAGGTTGCCAGAACCGTGAACGTTCCTCCTCCAAACTCCATGATTGTGACATCAAGCGTACCACCCCCAAGATCAAATACGAGGATTTTGTATTCTCCGCTCCGATCAAGACCATATGCCATTGAAGCAGCAGTAGGCTCATTCACCAGTCTGACCACATCAAGTCCTGCTATCTTTCCTGCATCTTTCGTTGCGGTTCGCTGGTTGTCATTGAAATATGCAGGGACAGTGATTACAGCCTTGGTTATTGGTTCTCCGAGAAACGCTTCTGCATCCCGTTTTATCTTTTGCAGAAGAAATGCAGAGATCTGTTGAGGTGTGTATTCCTTTCCTGATATTTTATAGATATAATCGGTGCCCATCTTTCGCTTTGCACCAGTCACCGTATCTTCGGGATTACTCACTGCCTGCCTCCGGGCAGGTTCTCCAACAAGAAGATGTCCTTCAGCAGTAAAGGCGATATAGGAGGGAAACATCTTCCCAGCTACCGTGGCTCCTTCAGCTGAAGGAATGATAGTTGGTTTTCCACCAAGTATGACCGCCGCTTCACTGTTGGATGTTCCCAAGTCAATTCCGATAATCTTCTCTTTTGCCATTATTTTCACCTTCATTTTCTGCAAAATGCTCTGCAATCCTAACTTTTGATGGCCTGATGACCTTCGATTTCAACTGGTATCCGGTGCTGAAATCTTTAAGAATCGTATCTGATTCCTGCTGACATCTCTCCTTGCTAATTACCTCGTGAAAATGTGGGTCAAATTTTTTACCTTCGCACTCAATTGGTTCAAGTCCATACTCGCTCAGGATTTTCATCATTTTTTTCCTGATCATGAGGAGCCCTTCCCGATTCTCCTCCTTCTCAAGAGAGGGGATAGCCTGGTCAAAATCGTCCAGTATCACCAGAAGATCTTTGATCAGGCTCTCATTCGCCAGGGCGATGACTACTGCCTTTTCTTTTTCAGACCACTTGCGATAGTTCTCAAAATCTGCCTGAAGGTACTTCAGCTGATTGAGTCGGTCTTCAGCAAGTTTGACATGCCTCTCGAGATCGTTTGTTATCTGCTCCAGATCTTCTGCCATTGTTCCCCTTTTTTCCAGTCTTCATTTATTATATACAGATGTCTAAGATCAGTGCTTCCAGAAAGCAAGATGAAATGGGTAAATATCCTCTCATTTTCCCCTATTCTAACCTGAAAGGTGTAATTTGCGACAAGATATCCTTAAGACAGACCTGATCCCCATTCATCAGATTTGATCCTACCATACAGGCATTCGGGCAAATGATTTATCAAATTTAATTTTTGATTAATAGACCGATATCTGCCTCACGTGTTTCTGCTCGTGTCATGCATGGATCATTAGTTACCAGGGGGAAATTTCCAGTACATCCGAATATATTCGTTGTACAGATGATCCAGAGACTCAACACAGGTATTCCCAATAAATGGGTCAGCTACACAGAAGTTCAAATATCCGGATGCATGGTTTTTGTGGAAATTTCCTTTCAGATCGAGATACTTTCCCCAGGTAAAGCTGATATCATCACCTACGTGGTATCTCTTCCGCTTATCTGCACTGCTGATAATTACCCTCACCCGGCGGAACATGGAATGATTATTTGTATAGAATTGTTGGCAGAAATCAAATTTTGAAACAAAATTTGCAATCGATTTTCAAGGTAGAAAAGGGCTCATTACGGCTGATTTTGTGATAGGTTTGGAAGTGTTTTTTCAAGAATTATTTCTAGAACCCCATCATAAAAGCGCTTTTTTAGAAATCGTACGTTGCAGGGGATTACAATTGTTTTCTGATACTGAACTCTGGCACCTGATGCCGTTATGGTAACAAGTGATGCATTATTTTCAAGATCAATCCTGATCTTTTCTTCGTCGATATCAGGCAGAATCGTAAGGATCCGAACAGATGTTTCTTCATCTATGAGTCTCGTAGAGGGCTCGGTTATGTTGAATGACTTCATATGTTCCAAATTTTCCGGTATTCTGCACCAACATCAAACAGTCGGTATCATGCTGTACATTTTAATTCACGTCAGTTTAGTCCAGGATTAATTGCCGATTATATAACAAACAGGAGGAGAACTACCCAATTGAAACAGGTATGTAACACATTACCCGGGGAAATGGCAATGAAGTACTCACATGCTGATCTGAACATGCTGGTTACTTCCTGATATCGTATCATGGATATCCGGGTGAATGTAAAAGAAAATCTCATATATGTAAGTTGAGATCTTTCTACTGCTTTTTGAGTATGACATAATGTAGGATTGATATGTCAGTTTCGCATGGTCAGACAAGGTTTGTATTTCCTCAATGGGGAAGGTTCTCCTCTTGCAGGTATCCTTGTACCCATTTATATCCATTATATGAAACGGGATAAACCTGACTACATGATACAAATCTTGTTTCATTTTTTGATTCATCAATGAACGATGAAAAGCAGGATCTGGTCCTGATACTATAAGTGTGGAGTCTTTTCGATGAATCTGGTGAGAATAGGATGTTCGTTACATCCTTGAATCTGTGTTATTTGTGGGTAATTCCCTTTCTTCACCCAATATATGCTCAAATACTTTTTTAAAATCATTAAGTTTCTGACTGATGTGGATTTTTCCTTTCTGAGTTGGACAATATAACTTTGATTTTCCTGAGATCCGTATCTCAAGATGGCCATTCTCAAGCAGGTCATGGAGGAGGGTGTACACCCGTGCCTGAGGAATTAAAACCTGATACCTGTTATGAATCTCATGAACAATATCAAATCCTGACACAGGCTTATCCAGAAGAGAAAGGACTACAGGCTCAAGTAATTTTTTTACTACATCATCAATAGTAGATTGGGGGACAACTGATAGAGAATCAACCGGATAGGTATGGTGGGCAAATGAAAGGGTAGTCTCTTTGCCAGTAGATACAATGATTCTGGAGATCCCTTCTGCGAGAATTTTTATCAGCGTATGATCAATTTTCCCGATATTAAGGGCGAACATCCCTGATATGAGGGTTCCACTCTTCTTTTTATCAAGAAGCAGATTTTTAATGGCAATAATATCATCAAATTCTTCGGTTTCTGAAAAATCAATCAGTATGTGGAGTGATTCTTTTGAGCCTTCATAGAGAAGCGAATCGGTGCATTTTTCCAAAACAGGTGGTAGTGTATAGAGTTCGTTGGTTTTTATCCGGTGAATGTAAAGTTTGTGACTTTGAATCTCTTTGGGAAAGTATTTCTGAAGTGTTGAATGTGAGTATGCAAACAGATTGCGTCCACCTTTCTTTATCCCTTCCTCTAATGCGAATTTAAAGATGGGATCTTTCTCAGCCTGATCCGTATACAGAAAGAGCATGATATCAGTAAAAATATCTTCCAGTAACACGGTTTTTATCTCTGGTTGATCCAGATAGGTCAGATCATCTCCATCAATATGGTCAGAATCAGACGATGAAGGAATTGTCCGGTGAATCGATTTGATTGATCTCTCTTCTTCCTGCTCTGCTGATCTGCGAAATAATGCTACTTCAATAGCAGCTTTTATCTCCAGTTCGTTGAAGGGCTTGACAATATATCCATAGGGTCGTACGCTCTTTGCTTTCGCGATGATGGCATCATCTGCATATGCAGTGATAAAAACAACAGGGATATGTAATTCAGTGGTAATGATTTTTGCTGCATCAATGCCATTCATCTTTCCAGGCATCACGATATCCATCAAAATAAGATCGGGTCCCAACCGTCTCGCTTTCTCGATGCTCTCTTCACCAGAGGCAGCCATACCCGCCACATCATATCCCATTGCACTAAGGCGCTCTTCAAGTTGCATGGTGATGATCGCTTCATCATCAACAATGAGAATTTTTGACATGGGCAATTATTCCTTTGCGAGATACGGGAATTCTACCAGTACATGCGTTCCCTGAACACTTGTAATAATCAGGGAACCCTTGAGCTGATGCTGAACCAGAGTCCTGATTAACTTCACCCCGAGACTGTTTGAACGACTGATCTCTTCTGGATCTGGTATCCCGATTCCATTGTCACGTATCGAAATCCTGATGCTTCCATCCTTCTCTTCCACCGCTATGTCAATTGTGCCCGTCTCTCTTCCGATAAATGCGTGTTTATACGCATTCGAGAGAATCTCGTTTACAACCAGGGCACAGGGAAGTGCCAGATCTACCGGAAGAAAAATTTCATTCGGCTGAATTTCGCAGGTTATCTCATGCCCTTCATTGGAATATATATTAGATAATGCTTTTGACTGATCCCGGATCTGATCTGTGATATTGATCTTGCCAAACTGCTTGCTTTCATAGAGTCTGGTATGGATCTGAGCCATGGTCTGAATCTTGAGCATCATATCAGTCAGAATACTGTAGATAGAATCATCATCTGTCCTCATCCGGGTCATATCAAGAAGGCCAGATATCAACTGGAGATTGTTCTTGACACGGTGATGGATCTCCCGAAGAAGAACCTCTTTCTCCTGTAATGAGGCTACCAGTTTTCTTTCTGCACGTTTTCGATCAGTAATATCACGAAAACTCCAGACCCTCCCAACTACAACATCGCCGATAATTTGGGGTTTTGAATAACGTTCAAAGATCTTCCCGTCGATAAATTCAATCATATCAAAACTTTCACGAGTTGGATGTGAATGAAAATTGGTTATGGTGTCAGCAAATTTTTCAGGTGTTTTAATTTGTGGTAGTATTACATCCAGTACTTTATGAGCTTCTCCGGACTCCAGGATACTCCGGGGAATATTCCACATGGATGCAAAATTCTGATTATAACTCGAGATTTTTCCTTCTTGATCGATTACAAAAATCCCATCTGCGGTTGATTCAAGCGATGCATTCAGGAGAGAAAGAGTTTTTTTTAGTGTGGTATCTGTTCGTATACGTTGCCTGATCTCCTCGTTTAATGTCTCATTCAGTTTCTCATATTCGGTAGCCCGGAGTCTGAATTCAGATTCAATTTTTTTCCGATCGGTGATATCCTGCCCCTGGGCGATTGTTGAAACGAGGGTTTTTCCATCAGAACCAAAAATAGATGCCGAATTCCAGAGTACGGTTCTGTTCTCACCATTTTTATGTAGAATTGGAATCTCAACACTTTCCCACCGTTCTCCTTCCTTCGTTCTTTTGATGAGATTCATTACCGAAGCAAGATACCGCTCATGAAACAGAATCTCAAGTCGTTTTCCGATAACTTCCTGAGCCGGTTTCCCGGTTAACTGTTCGAATGCACGGTTGAATAGCCTTATTCTGAAATCCGGGTCCCAGACAATAATAGGAGCGCTGGCAGAGGTAATGAGATTATCCAGATAATCCTTTGTCTCCCGCAATTTTTCATCCATCAACACCTGGTTGGTGACATCATACGCGACTTCTCCGGCTCCGATGATAGATCCCAGGGCATCCCGAATGGGAGTGTACAGGGTATGATAGACTCTTCTTTCCGTACCTGGTTCTCCAAATTCCACCTCCTTGTTTACATTTTCACCCTGAAGCACCTGTCTCCATTCCTGCACGGTCACATTTTTTCCATGCGGATCTTCTACAAACAAGTCTATCATGCTGGAGCCTAATGTCAGATCTTTCCCGGTCCGTCGCTTCATCTCCTCTTTATATGCTTGATTGAAAAAAATATAGCGAAAATGTATGTCTTGTGCAGCGATGAGTACCTCAGTTCCTTTCGTGACCGCTTCCAGTATCTCCTGAGTCTGCTGAAGATTTTCTTCGCTGTGCCTTAATGCATCTTCAATCAGTTTTTGCTCAGTAAGGTCAAGGGTTGCGGTGCCGATACCGGTGATACACCCTTTTTCGTCATGGATGGGTTGTAGGTTGAGTTCAAGAAATATTCGTTTCCCCTGAATGGTCATCCACATTTTTTCATGGACTTCTTCCCCGGTTTCAAGAACCCTGCGTTTGAGGTCTATCAGATGGTGTGCATCTTCCTGAGTGAAAAGATCAGTATCTTTCTTTCCTTTGATCTCTTCATTCTGTATGATCTGCTGATTATATCCCCACTGAAAAACAAGGTCCGTATCCTGAATAGCTACCGATACATGAGCATTTTGTATCGCAAGCCTGAAACGATCCTGACTTTCCTTTAACTCGTCTTCTGTCTTTTTAAGATCAGAAATATCACTGATTGCTATCCTTATCGATTGATTATGAAAATTTTGTGTGAGGTTAATGCCCTCCAGCCTCGCAGGAAAGACAGTTCCATCACTACGCCTGAACAGGCAGGTAACGGTTTGTTTCGCATCTGATCGGAGCAGATTCACCATATACGTATCCCAGATATCTCTCTCCTGTGGATCTATCCAGGATCTGAACCGGGAATGAATCAGTTTTTTCCTGTCGACACGGAGAAGAGTTGCAGCAGTAAGGTTAGCCTCTGAGATTATTGCCATATGTGTGAGTGTAATATATCCAACCGGAGCGAAATCATAAAGATCAAGGTACTTATCGCGGGACTCCTCTATTGTTAGATGTGCCTGCCTGAGGTCCTCAGCCTGTATCTCTAATTCAACGTGATGTACCTGCAGATCATACATCAGTTCTTCCGATGTCTTTTCAGGTAGAGAATTCAGAATTTTTGAAGAGTTGTTGATCTTTTCGATAGCAATATCCTGAAGTGAACCACCCCCATGTCCCTCGTCGGGATTCCCTGTTTTCATCGTATCTTTCCTGGTTTGCATTCTTCTTGAGTCATGAGAGGAGATTTGTAGTTTGAATGGTACGATACTGATTGATTCCGTACTAATTGATTGATATGGAACTGTCGAATTGTTGAATCCTGATTTGGTTCTATTGCCTCGTGTAGTACTCAACACAGATCAGACACATAGCAGTATCTTATCTGGGTTTTATCGAAGCAATTTAAAATCAGCCCACTACCTGTTGAGTGTTTATCTTATCCAAGTGGTACAAGGGAAATGTCCAGATAGGAACCTATTCCTGTTCTTATTCCTACTCCATATAAAAATAGTTCCAGTTTACAAATTTTGAAATGAGCCTTTCCAACATTGATTTTTTGTTCTTTTACCTTAAACTGGCTCGAAAGAAGGCTTCTTTTTTTAATGGGCGTTAATAATGATATAGGAGAGCACTAAAACCGGCTGAATTGGTAAATATTCATAGTTCTATTCTGTTTATAGCGAACATAAATCTGATTGAATCGCCAATTAAATCATACCCCGATTCGTATGATACATTGTTCACCATCAGAACAGACACAACAGATATATAACATACTACCATATAAGCACAATAATTTCATGTCACATTTCAGTTCTTATTTCATTCCAATCACTTGAGATCTGATCCGGGAAAAAAATGCCAAAAAAAGCCAACCCAGATCGGTCTGCTGTTGATGCATCAGGTGTTATTTCAGCATCCCCCACCGGGATAAACACATTTCCAATTGTTGGAATCGGTGCATCAGCCGGAGGTCTGGAAGCCTTCGAGCAATTTCTTCGCCTCGTTCCGATTGACAGTAGTGCCGCTTTTATTCTGATTCCCCATCTTGATCCTGATCACGAGAGTATGCTTGCTGATATTCTCGGAAGGGTCACAAAAATGCCGGTTCTTGAAGCAGAAAACCAGATGCAAATAAAGCCGGATCATGTCTATATCATCCCACCGAACCGGATGATGACAATCCACCACACCATGATTCACCTCAGTATGCCTGATACCGTCCAGGGTCAGCGTATGAAGGTTGATCTGTTTTTCAGATCCCTGGCTGATGAACTTGGTCATAAAGCCATTGGTGTCGTGCTCTCTGGTACCGGAACAGATGGTACCCTTGGCCTGCGGGCAATTCAGGGAGGTGGGGGTCTAACTTTTGTTCAGGATCCAAATGAGGCCAAATACAATGGCATGCCCACCAGTGCCATAGAGAGTGGGTATGCAACCTATATCCTCCCGGTGGCACAGATTCCGACCCAGCTAATCTCTAGTATTTCGGACCTGTTTGGTCCAATACCACTGTCTCATCCAGCCATTGATGAAACTAAAGAACCTGATATTAAGGGTGCCATTATCAGGATATTGAGAATTATCAGGACACGGACAGGACACGATTTTTCAAAATACAAAAAGAGTACAATAAACCGCAGGATCGCAAGACGCATGTCAATTCTTGCTATTGAGGATATTTCAGGTTATGCTAGGTATGTGGAAGAACATCCGGATGAGGTAAAGATACTCTTTCGTGAAATACTCATTAATGTCACCAGTTTCTTTCGGGATCCGGAAGCGTTCGGATTTTTAAAGACAAATGTTCTTCCTGATCTGATCCGAAATAAGAATGAATATGAATCATTCAGGGTCTGGGTTCCCGGTTGTGCAACCGGTGAAGAAGCCTACTCACTTGCCATCATAATCAGAGAAGTACTCGAGGATCTGGAGAAAGATTGTAAAGTTCAGATTTATAGCACAGATATAGCTGAAGATGTAATAGCCGTCGCACGAAAAGGATTCTATCCGCCAAATATTGCTGCAGATATCTCCCCTGAACGCCTCAAAAAATATTTTATCAGGCAGGATGCCGGATTTCAGATAAACAAGGACATCAGGGAGATGGTGATTTATGCAACCCAGGATCTCATTAAAGATCCCCCGTTTACCAGACTTGATCTTCTCAGTTGCCGTAACCTTCTCATTTACCTTGAATCAGAACTCCAGTCAAGACTCATCCCTGCATTTCATTATGCACTAAAACCCGGTGGAATTCTTTTCCTTTCATCATCTGAAAGTATCGGAGGCTTTCAAGACCTTTTCAAACAAATTAACAGGAAATGGAGAATTTATGAGGCTTCAGGTATAAAAAACGCGGGCCAGATATTAGTGGAAACTCCTCTTGCCTTAAGAGACGTACATCCTCCCATCCCAAATTCAGATATCCATTCCGGACGCATGGATGCATCAATAGTCGAACAGACACGGCGGGAATTACTCCAGGCATATGCTCCACCTTCGGTGGTTACCGATGACACAGGCACTATTCTGTATGTACATGGAGATACCGGTAAATTTCTTCGTCCTGCCCAGGGTCAGGCAACACTATCTGTTGTCGAGATGGCACGTGAGGGATTACAACTGGATCTCAGGACAGCAATATTCACTTCAAAAACGCAGCAGACAGTAGTTACGTGTAAAAATTTGCAGGTCAGGACCAATGGCGGTTATGAAACAGTCAATCTGGAGGTCCGACCAATCACTCATTCAGGGACTCTGCATGGTAATCTTATCATCAGTTTCCATCTGGCAGAAGGGTCTCAGGAAGGATCCATTCAGAAAGAAAAATTGGATACCAGTCATATTAACCCTGAACGGGTAACTGAACTTGAGCAGGAGTTATTGTATACAAAAGAGAATCTGCAGGCAACAATAGAAGAGATGCAGGCTGCGAACGAAGAACTCAAGTCAACAAACGAAGAACTGCAATCGACGAACGAAGAATTGCAATCTACAAACGAAGAACTGGAAACATCAAAAGAAGAGATACAGTCAGTTAATGAAGAGATCATGTCCGTGAATGCGGAGTTGCAGGAGAAGATCATACAACTGGCGGACATTCAAAGCGACATGAAAAACCTCCTGAGCAGCACAGGAGTCGGCACCATCTTTCTGAATATCGACCTTAAAGTCAGATGGTTTACCCCGGAGATAGTTACTCTCTACAAACTTGTCAGCTCTGATGTTGGAAGACCGCTTTCAGACATCAAATCTCTCATTCTCAACGATACTCTGCTTGAAGAGGCAGGTATGGTTCTTGATTCATTAATACCAAAGGAAAAAGAGATACAGACAATCGATAATCGATGGTTCCTTGTCAGGATACTCCCATACCGGACACTAAAAAATGTTATCGATGGAGTCGTTCTCTCCTTTATAGACATAAATATCAGAAAGAGAGCAGAAGAAGAGTCAGTCCGATCCCAGGAATATGCTGAGAATATAATAGATACCATACGGGAACCTCTTCTGATATTAGATAATGATTTAACAGTGATCTCAGTAAGTCATTCATATTACCAAATGTTTCTGACATCGCCAGCCGAAACAGAGGGGAAAAATCTCATCGAGATAGGGAGCAGTCAGTGGAGTATTCCTCACCTCATAACCCTTTTGCACACAATTGTCCCCGAAAAAACCTCATTTGAAGACGTTACTGTAAATGTAAATATTCCGGGCATTGGAGAGAAAACCCTTATTCTGAACGCCAGATGCATATGGAATAAAAAAGGAGGTCAGAATCTTATCCTCCTTGCCATGGAAGATGCTTCTGAGTTATACAGAACAAAGGAGGCCTTTCATGAGGCCAACAATAAACTTAAACTTTTATCCAGCCTTACACGACATGATATCATCAACCAGATCTCTGTAATTCAGGGAACTTTGTATTTACTTGGTGAAGAGTCAGATCCTGATACCTTCCAAAAACTGTTAAAAACCTCTAACGATGCTTGTAAACGAATGGAAGCAACTATTGGTTTTACCAAGGATTACGAGAGTTTTGGTACCATATCAAGTGGATGGCAGTTGGTTTCCCAAATAATTGACTCTGCAGTAACAGAGATTAACCCTGAAGGTGTCATCATTGAGAACCATATCCCAAAGAATCTGGAGATTTACGCTGAACCTATTCTACGTAAAGTATTTGCCACCCTCATGGAGAATGCAATCCGTCATGGGAAGAATTTGAGCAGGATACATTTTTTTACCCGGGAACAGGATGGGAGGTACATCATTATCTGTGAGGATAATGGGGGAGGAATCCCTGAAGATCAGAAAAGTCTGATCTTTAACCATGGATATGGGAAACATACCGGAATAGGTCTTTTTCTAGCCCAGGAGATCCTTTCAATTACCGGGCTTTCAATTCATGAATGTGGAGTGGAAGGAACAGGTGCAAAATTTGAGATTATGATACCCCCAGGTAAATTCAGAACAGGCAAAGAGTGAACCTGTAACTATTTTATTTTTTGACAGGGGCCCAGATATTGGAGATACTATCAATATTTCTACTTTTGACAATCCATAACCCGAATATAAACAACATCATAACAACTGCAAGTCCAATCATGGCAAATACATCCTTTTCACTAAAATCCTGCGATATCAACAGTATAAAATGTCTGATTATTGCAGTCAACCCAATAATTAAAATCAGTTTAATATCAATATTACCATTTTTAAGTTCTTTTACAGTTATATAGAGTTCTACAATTATGATCGTCAAAAGAGTTGTACTAATAATTCCTAATATTCGGGTATCAGTTATTGGTCCGTCAAGCCCACTAAAAAATACAAAGATAGACATGTACACAGAAACCAGGTTTAATATTCCAATAAAGATAAAAGAGGTCATGGAGAAGAAGATTAGTAATACCATTACGAAGTCAACCCAACTAATTTCTTCAGGTTTATACGATTTTATCTGATCAAGCGTTTTCATATTTTATCATTTACTGTATTGCAATGAGGGCATATAGTATGGGCATTGAAAAACAGATTTTAGAATCAGAAATGTGATATAAAATATTCATGAATTCTGCCCTATTTTTTCGATCTGGGATAATAGTGCACTAAACCTGATAGCCTGCTCCCTAATGTGTGAGTTCACAACTATGTGTATTTTACATCTCGAAAGTGACTGATGAGATCTGAAATGTACATAGTGTACCGTACTGCAATAACAATTAAAGGGAAGTAAGACTGATTGGGAGTATGATACCTCCAATAGAAGAAAGATCAATCAGGCCATGTGTAAGTGAAGATATTTCACGAAGATGTATCCATTGCCTGAAAGAAGAAGATGGCAACCTTCATTGTAACTTTAATATGGTTGGAGAGTCGGGGTATGCAAGTATTCTCGGTGATGAGAAGATGCCCAATTTTTGGGAGATCAAAACGCACAGATACAACTTATCAGAAGAACAATCCAAAAAACAACCTTGTATCTATCATCTCAATAAAAGAGAGTACTCAGAATCGATGATTGGGTACTGATCAATACAGATCATCATTGCATGAATGTTCTTTTTTCATCATTTTTGGCACCACATCCAGAATATCAGAACATAAGCCAGGGATCTCAATTATAGAGGATAGCGATTAACCCCAGATTACCATAACTTTTTTGAGATCTTATTCAGACGTTTGATTTTTTAAGAAAAAATGACTAAATGTGCTTTTATTTAAAATTTGTCCGGCTGGAAGAAGATAGCTATCGCTATCCAATCAACTTTGTTGAATTCCACTCATCCGATATAGGTCATAAGAAAAGCACGTAAACATATTTTTTAGGTTGACTCTCTCAACTGTTGTTACCATCATATGACCAGCATGGAAGACTCTTTTAATCACTGCATATGGCCTTTCAACAAGAGAACGAACCCTTGATATTGCTTTATTTCTTCGTTTGTCTTTGGTAGAGATTGGGTGATTACGAGTTGCTTTCTTCATTGTTTTATCCATTGAGCCCCTCACAGTTGTACCAAAGTAACCTCGATCTCGATATACAGTTTCACCAGGTTCAGAAAGGTCGATCTGGCTATCATGTAGACTTGCTGTAGTCGTAGCAAACCGTCGTATAAGTTGAGTTTCTTTATCAACTATTGTATGGAGTTTATACCCAAAGTGTGATTTTTGACCTTTCTTTACCCAAGTTCCATCTTTCGATCTTCTCGTTTTCGCTTCATCACCTCGTGGTTTATCCGATTTAGCATGGCCCGGATCAGAAAGGATAAATGTAGCATCTTGAATCATACCTCGTTTAATGGTTAAACCCCTTTCATCTATCTGTCTCTGAAGTTCCATCCATATTGCCTCTTCCTTGTTGTTTTTGATCAATCTCTCTCGGAATCTCCAAATAGTAGATCGATCCGGAATTGATTCAGGATAACCCAAAAAATGTTGGAAAGATGCCCTATCGAGGGCTTGGATTTCTAATTCGTAATCAGTGAGTCCATGCCACTGTTGAAGAACTAAAAGTTTGATCAAAATTATCTCATCTGTATGGGGTCTACCACCATCAATAAGGTCATCATTGAAAATATCTCCGATAATTGGCCTGAATTGCTCCCAATCGATTATTTCTTCAATTAGCCCTAAACGATTTCCGAGTGCAGCTACTTTTTGATAGTTTTGAGAAAGGAAAAATGATGTAAAATTCATACTTATTATTCTACGCACTTAGATAAAAAAGAGGGTTTTGCACTATTCTCTATAATAGGGATGTATCACCAAGCTCTACCACAACCTGACGATCCCCCCCATCATCAACAAGATGTACCATTTTATCAGACTGAGTTTTTCCCTCAACACTCACCGATTTTACTGCTGATCCCGGACCGGCCTTTATGACAGAGATATGATATCTGGAAGACTTGTATCTTAAATAAATCCGGTATGATTTCCAGACCTCAGGGATACAGGGATTGAATGCCATTTGATCGCCATGTATCTCAAGTCCGAGTAGAGATTCAATAATCAGTGTATACATCCAGCCGGCAGATCCAGAATACCAGGTCCAGCCTCCACGTCCTGAGTAGGGAGGAGCAGTATAGATATCAGATGCAACAACATACGGCTCAACCCGGTATTTTAGAACATCATGATGAGTTTTACAATGATTAATCGGGCTGATAAACGACAGCAGTTTCCAGGCCTGTTCGTGATCCTTTAGCATAGCAAATGCCATTGCAACCCAGATGGCTGCATGGGAGTAATGCCCTCCGTTTTCTCTGACGCCGGGCACATATCCTTTAATGTACCCGGGATTCATGAGCGATGAATCAAACGGAGGGGTAAAGAGAGATACCAGCCCATCATCGGATCTGATAAGATGAGTGCCTACTGCTTTCATTGCAGAGACAGTCCTCTCTGTTGATCCAGCACCCGAGAGGACAGACCAACTCTGGGCGATTGAATCTATCCTGCATTCCTGATTGATTGAAGATCCGAGTGGCTGTCCTGAATCGAAATAGGCACGGCGGTACCATTCCCCGTCCCACCCATTTTTCTCAAGGCTTTCCCTCAACTGATCAGCATATACCTGGCAATATTCTGCAAATTTTGGATCGTTGTGAAGCGTAGAGATCCTGGCAAACCGTGTAAGCAGATCATAGAGGAAAAATCCGAGCCATACACTCTCTCCCTGCCCTCCTGCCCCGACAAGATTCATTCCATCGTTCCAGTCTCCGGTTCCCATCAACGGAAGGCCATGAACACCAACCATCAGTCCTGACCTGATGGCCCGGACACAATGTTCATAGAGCGTATCTGCTGATCCGGAGATTCCAGGGAGATCATAATATGAGTCCTCGTCAGGGAGTAGTTCTCTCCCTTCAAGAAAAGGAGCCATTTCGTCAAGAATCCCAAAATCACGGGTCCCGGTTACATACCTAGAGGTTACATACGGGAGCCATAAATAATCATCAGAACAGTGAGTCCTCACTCCACGACCAATAGGCGGATGCCACCAGTGCTGCACATCACCTTCTGAAAACTGATGCCCGGCACAGAGGAGGATCTGTCTTCTTGCAAGATCTGGTTTAGCATGGATAAGAGCCATCACATCCTGTAGTTGATCCCGAAATCCAAACGCTCCTCCTGACTGATAAAAACCAGAACGTGCCCAGAGGCGGGAGACAATAGTCTGATAGAGAAGCCACCCGTTGACAAGAAGATCCACAGAGGGATCAGGTGTCGCAATATTCACAGCACCAAGCGTTGATGCCCAGAACTCCTGTACCGCTTTCAGTGATGCACGTGCAGTTGTAATCCCGCGACTGCGGAGAACAAGACTTCGTGCATCTTCCTCATCACGACCGAGTCCGAGGGTAAAGATGATCTCACGTTCCTCACCATCGACTAGGTCACATAAGACCTGGAGAGCCGCACACGGGTCAAGACCTGCTCCGACTTTGTTGGAGAGCCGTTCCTGCTCCATTGCTGCAGGTTTTTCCATCGAACGGTTCCGCCCGATGAATTCATACCGGTCGCCGGTAATAGTTCTGCTTAGGACATTTGAGTCAAGAAAGGCAACCCGTCCAGGAAATTCAGAATTATATGGATTTTTAGCAAAGATTGCTCCGGTAACCGGATCTATCTCTGATATTACATAGGGCAGTGATCGAGACCTGAGTTCTCCTAAAACCCATTCAACATAGCAGGTTACCGAGAGGATACGGGACTGTCCTGACTGATTCTTCACACGGAGAGAGAGGAATTTTACCTGATTATCAAGCGATACAGAGACTGTTAGTGTGGTATAAATCCCATATCCTGAGTATTCAAAGATTGAATAGCCAAATCCATGCCTGGTTTTATAATTGTTATGCCCTCTGACGGGTAAGGGAGTTGGAGACCAGAACCTACCGGTTTCTTCATCCCTGATATACAGGGCCTCACCAGAGGGATCAGAGACCGGATCGTTTGTCCAGGGAGTAAGTCTGAACTCATGGGCATTCTCACTCCAGGTGTAAGCACTCCCACTCTCTGATATCACGGTCCCAAAATTCTCATTTGCCAGGACATTTACCCAGGGTGCCGGAGTTACCTTTCCTTTCCCGGTGAAGATGATGTACTCCTTTCCATCAGGCGAAAATCCCCCAATATCGTTGAAATAGAGAAGGTCTTCACCAGAAATGCTGATCCCTGGATCATTCTCATGAATTGATTCCCTGGTTGGGATAAGTTCAGGTACAGGAGTTACAATCCAGCCAGGCCGGTCGAGTTGTATCGCAAGACTGCCCCTCCGATCAGAAATTATTGCCCGTGCCACGGTCTGAATCAGGATACGATCCTCATCTGACATCTGTTCCATATGTCGTATGAAGATGCCCCCTTTCTGATTTAATTGGGGATGATCAGAACCCTGGGGAATCTGACGCATGATCTCATCATGCAGTTCCTGCCTGTAACCTGACTGTTCCTCATTCCAGATCACCAGATCAACCATCAGGCCTTTTATTCGCCAGTACTCATGGGCCTGAACCATCTCTTTTATCAGACCAATCCCGCTCTGATGTTGAATTCGCACCAGAACTATGGGTACGTCTCCTGATATTCCATACCCCCACAGACCTGACTGCCCACGGGAGTTCTTTTCCAGTACCTTCTGGCTCGCCCTACGCGAAGGATGAGCATAGATAATCGATGAAGCAAGACTCCCAAACAGTCGGGCATCCCTCTCTGTTGCATTCAATTGTTTGAGTACAACCTGAGCATGTGTCCAGGCAAGCTCGGAGACACGATCAGCGATGTAACTGTCATAATACTTGTCAACAAGGGCGACCGATTTATCCCGGCTCTCACTAACTCCGGTGAAAATATTCACCCCTGCAGTCTCCTGTGGATCCAGTATGATAGTACATCTGATCGCAACCACGGGATCAAGCACAGAACCTGATGAGTTTGAAAGGACAGATGAATCAGTCATGGCAGCAGGATTTGAGAGAGAATTTGTCCTCCCGATAAAATTAGCCCTGACTGTCTCGAATGAGATCTTTCGAACCACGGTGCCATGAACAGTCATGAGATGAAGCATCCATGGCGGCTTTTCATCCTCTGATCGTGGCCTTCTTGTGGCTATGATTGCATTCTTCTCCTGAAGAAGTTCAGTCTGAACAAACAGGTTACTGAATGCCGGATGTGATTCATCAGATGTCTGAGGAGCCAGGACCACTTCAGCATAACTGGTAAATTCCAGAGTCCTTCGTTTCCATGACCGGTTTGTTACCCGTATTCGTCGAAGTTCCACATCATCTTCAGGAGAAACGATGATCTCTGTACGGGTATCAAACTCCCGGTCACGTCTTCTGAATTCAGCACGTGCCTGTTTAAATGTCGTTTGAAAGGTTTCGGGATTCTTTTTTGTGGGCTGATACCCATTTGACCAGAACTCTCCACTTGCAAGATCCCTGATGTAACAGAAGGTTCCCAAGTTGTCTGCGGTCGGATCTTCCCGCCACCTGGTTACCGCAAGATCGTTCCATCTGCTATATCCCGATCCGCTATTATTTACCATCACATGGTAATGCCCGTTCGAGAGAAGGTGTACTTCAGGTCGTGGTGTATGTGCAGTCTGAAAGATTCGCATGAGTGACTCCGCATCCCCATTCTTCTTATGAACACCCTGCACATCACCGGTATGTGGATAGAAGGGAGTAATTCGGGGCATCTTCTCCTGAA
Source organism: uncultured Methanospirillum sp. (assembly GCF_963668475.1). Lineage (GTDB taxonomy): Archaea > Halobacteriota > Methanomicrobia > Methanomicrobiales > Methanospirillaceae > Methanospirillum. The sequence continues at coordinate 3,456,551 of NZ_OY764544.1, read as the reverse complement.
GAAGCATCAGGGTTGCCTTAAGGGATGGATCAGATTCAAATCGCCTTTGCATCGGGCGATTAAGAAGGATATACGCAAGCGAGAGCAGAGCCATCCCCTGGTGATGTACCATGAAGGATTTCACGATTGTATGATTCTGGCCTGGAGGAATTCGTGAAGGGGTAAAGTCAACAGCTTCATAAAACCCGTATGTCCCTGAATATCCAAGCGATTCCATCTCCTTCAGATTCATATAGGTTAACGATGGATGAACCATCAGACCCATCACACTAGCATAGGGAGCAATGACCAGATCTTCAGAAAGACCACGCTTAAATCCAAGCCCCGGAACTCCGAATGCACGGTACTGGTAGTTCTGGCTTGCATCAATGATATTATAGCCTGATTCTGATATCCCCCATGGAACATTCCTCTGTCTTCCATATTCGATCTGCCTGGTAACCACAGCACGGTAGGTGCGATCCAGAAGAGTATTCTCATAATTTGGCATCAGAAGGAGTGGCATAAGGTATTCAAACATCGAACCACTCCAGGAGATGAGCGTTGATCTTCCCTTTCCAACGGTCGTGAGCAGCCGTCCTAACGCAAACCAGTGCTCCTGGGGAAGGTCTCCCCTGGCAATTCCGATAAAACTGGCAAGTCGTGCTTCAGATGCCAGGAGATCATAAAAACTGGCATCACGTTTGAGATCTGTTGCATTATACCCGATGGCAAGAAGTTTGCTGGTTTGATCATACAGAAACTCATACTCAATATCGGAGTATGTTTCACATTCATCAGCAAGATTTGATACCATCAAAAGGAGATCTTTGGCACGTTTACTTGAGATTTGCATCTCTTCCATAGTCCGAACAAGCCATTGGTACCCGGTACCTGACGTATTGGCTGGAGTTTTATCTGTAGCAACCCACTCCAATAATGGAGCAAGATCACGTTGGAAAACCTCTATGATATCAGCTTCTTCTCTAAATGTTGGAATGTGGTTGCTCAGAGACTCATATTTTTTCAGAAAAAGGGCGAGAGAGGGCGAAAGTTCTGCAGGAATCTCATCGAAGACCGTGTCAGGATGAGAACCGGTGGATACCCATGAAATAAAGGAGGTTACTTCAGCCTCATGACTCTTTATCTGTCGCCGGGTTGCATCTGCCCACCACCTGACTTCTTCATCAGGATGTGAACAGAGTTCAGCCAGAAGATCTGATGACATCTCATTTAAATCAGAAAGAGAATGGTTGATTTCGGGAGCCGTTTCCGGTATATGGAACAAAGATTCCTTCAGATCCGCAATTTTTGATAGAACAAGAACCGGAACTTCTCCCATGCTCTCTTCAGACGCTTTCAGTGCATCGATGAGGAGATGAAGCACATCAGAGAGCCCTTCGGAATATTTTTGTGAAATAACCGACAGATCAGGAAGTTCATAGAGTCCCTGCCGTAACACCAGCAGATCACCGACCAGATTACCGCTATCAACCGTGGAGATGTACCTGGGAAGCAGGGGCTCTAATGTTATCGTGTCATACCAGTTGTAGAAATGACCACGGAATCTCTTCAGTTTCCCCATGGTTGTCAGGGTACTGTGAGTACGATCCAAAAACTCACCAGCAGAAATGTAACCAAAGTCATAGGCGGTAAGATTTGCAAGGAGAGAAAGGCCGATGTCTGTTGGAGAGGTTCGGTGAGCAACAACCTCAACCGGTTGTTCCTGGTAGTTGTCAGGGGGGAGATGATGATCTTCAGCGGTGACAAAAGTCTCAAAAAACCGCCATGTTTTGCGTGCAATTCTTCTCAAATATCGGTTCTGTTCAGGAGAAAGGGGTAGTGTACGGGATATTATCGGCTGGCTTATCCACCAGGCTGCTATAGGGGAGAGGATCCATGCACAGGCAAAAGGAATGCAGCACAAAGTGAAAGATACAGGCAGTATGCCTGCGAGTAAGAATAATGTTGCACCGATAACCGGTGCAGGCCACATAATACGATATGAACTTGAAACATCAGAGACGCCCATTTGTCCTGCTTCCTGGTGGGTAGTCCATTCAAGCAGGTTCTGATGAGAGATCGTCATCCGCCAGCAGGAGCGAACAATGGCATCAAGAGAGATGTATGCTTCAAAGGGGAGGAAAGCAAGGGTGAGCAGCGGGACAGCAATCTGAACCCGGAGATCATGGCCCATATCATGGATATGCATCCTCCAGGTATGCTCTCCAGGCTTTCGGATGATTTTTTGAGTTACAATGATTACTGGGGGAATCAGGAAGAGTGATATGATAAACCCAGTCCAGAAGAGTGAATCCTCTAGAATAGTCCATGAAAGAAGAAACAGGAGAAAGGTAACAGGGGCTATCAGGCTTCTTCTCAGATTATCAAAGATCTTCCACCGCGAGAGAAGAGAGAGGGGATTTTGCTGTTTCTTAAATGAACTGTCAGGAACAGATGAAAAAATCCAGGGGAGAATCTGCCAGTCGCCTCTAATCCACCGGTGTCTCCGGATGATATCAGTCAGATAACTGATAGGATATTCTTCAAAGACCTGTACATCACTGACAAGACCTGTCCTGGCATAGCAGCCTTCCAGAAGATCATGGCTTAAGATGAGGTTTTCCGGAAACCTGCCTTTCACTGCCAGGGAAAATGTTTCGAGATCATAGATCCCTTTTCCAATAAACGATCCTTCATGGAATACATCCTGGTACAGATCTGATACGACACGGGTATACGGATCTATCCCTTGTTCTCCACCGAAGAGTGATACAAACCGGGAAATTCCTGACTCAGAGAGTGAGATTGCAACACGCGGCTGAAGAATTCCGTATCCCTTTTTGATCACCCGGATTTCTGGATCAATCTGTGGCCTGTTCAGGGGATGTGCAATCGTTCCGATAAGAGTTCGTGCACTATTTCTCGGGAGATCTGTATCAGTATCTAACGTTATCACGTATGTGATATCAGTAAGAACATCAGGATTGCCGGCGACATGAGAGAACTGATTTTCTTTGGGATCTGACAGGAAGGTACTGAACGCTTCGAGAATTCCTCTCTTCCGTTCGTATCCCATGAATATCCGTTCACCCGGGCTGTAGGTACGGTTCCGGTGCATGAGAAAAAAGGTATCAGGGTTTTCTTCCCGGTATTTCTCATTCAGGTTTTCAATCCCACTCGAAAGCAGGGATACCAGTTTTTCATCTTCAGGCATCTGTGCTGCAGGGGCATTTTTGAGATCAGTAAGTAGAGTAAAGTAGAGATTTTTCTCCTTATTTGCGAGAAATCTGACCTCAAGTGAATCAAGAAGCTTTGAAATATCTGAAAATCCTGAAAGAACCGTCGGAATAACCACGACAGTTCTTCTGTTGCCCGGGATCCCTTTTGAATAGTCCATCTTAGGAAGAGAGACCGGCGTGAAAAACAGGGTACATGCCCAGTTCATCACGTTCATTGCTGCCTGACTGACAGGAAATAGAAGCAGTATCAGAATCGGAAGAGTAATGAACCAGTCTAAGAAGATGAATCTGGATAATACAACATAAAGAACAAGGAGGGTGATGGATACGATACCACCGATATAGAGGGGAAAGAAATGAGCCAGTCCAGATCTCTTGATCTGGCTGATACCAGAAGCATGATACAGAAGTGCGTTCTCCAGTGCTTCCCTCCCGTCATCTATCAGATAATAGCCAAGATGGGACTCCCTTCCGTTCTGCTTGTCTCTGCTTCGGGCCAGTGATGCAAGTTCTACCGCTTTTTCTGCAACCAGATCTTCCGATATCCCGCCATTCCTCGCAATCTCCTCAACCACATGGCGATACCGGTCCCGGGTCTCAAAATCCATATCTGCATATTCATCTGCCGGATCACTGCGAAGGGTATGCTCAACAATACTCAGCCGTTCTACAAAAGTTCGCCAGTCACTTGTATCAAGAAGGCGGAGGCTGCTTATGCTGTTCCCAAAAGAGACCTGATCAGCGGCCTGAGCCTGGATCTCTGCACTGATCATCTGTTCAGGGGTCTGATTTTTTTCAGATAACCGCTGCTCTATCCATGAAAGAGCAAATAATAGAGGACCAGAACTTCCCTGTAACTGGCGTGACATCTCAGCAACAAATGCACTGGTCAGGGGTGGATCCGACCGGGCCATATCAGCTATTACAAGAATGAGACTTTTTGGATCATGCTGTGCCATTCGGGTCATGCGATCCACCCAGTAATTGGCAGAATCGCGATCAGACCGGTTTTCAGATATAATGTCGGCTACTCTGCGTAGATTCTCGATCAACGCGAGTCTGAACATGATCGGAATTGCCCAGAGTTCACCAAGTTTGAGAGGAGTGACCTGTTGATACGCATCGATAAAAGCAAAGAGGTTTTCGGTATCTATCCTGCCGTCACTGTGGGCTATGAGTTCTCGTGCAATATGATAGACCCTTGGATATCCTTCCAGCGGTCCGTTCGCGAGGTGGGGAAGCTCTTTGCTGTATTCTTCAGGAAGGTGCAGACGAGCGGTTCTGATCTGCTCCTCAACAAGGTAAAAATTATCGAGGAGCCATTCACCTGCAGGAGCAACCGGAGAATTTTCTTCTATAACAGTATTGAGGAGTTTGTGAGTTTTTAGCAGGACCTGCTCATTATCGGTAAGTCGTGGAAGAAGGCGATCCTCCCCTTTTCTGGTATCAACCCGATAGCACCCTGCAATTTCCTTTGCATGCTTCTCCAGTTGATCCCTGCTAAAGAGCTCGTCACGAAGGGGGCCCCTATCAATCTGTTCGCGATTCGAAAGTTTATCCGTATGTTCTTTTCTAGAAACAAAAATTTTTTTCAACGCCTCTTAATTCCCCGATTTTTCCAATTTTTCGAAAAAACAACCAAAAATCAAAAAATAAAAAAATTATTCTATTATTAGGATAGAGAGAAGGTTTACTTCTCCTTATACCTTGTGATCAAAAATAAAAATTGAAAATAGGATTGATCAAATTTGAACCAAAACAAAGGTAAATTTTGATAGAGAGACTAGTTACATCCCCATTCCGCCCATCTCCCCCATACCACCCGGTGGCATTGCCGGAGCTGCTGATTTTGCAGATTTGATAATATCATCAATTCTCAGTATCATACCTGCTGCTTCTGTTGCACTCACAATGGCCTGGATTTTAACCCGGAGTGGCTCAATGACTCCTTCTTTGAGCATATCCACGGGTTTTCCTTCGAAAACATTCAGACCGGAAGTTGTCTCACCCTTCTCATGAGCAGCACGTAATGCAACAATCATATCAATCGGGTCAAGACCTGCATTTTCTGCAAGAGTCCGGGGAATAATCTCAAGCGACGCAGCAAAGGCTTCGATAGCAAGTTGGGCACGACCCCCTACTGAAGACCCGTATTCCCTGAGACGGAGAGACAACTCAATTTCAGGAGCACCACCACCGGCAACAAATTTCTTATCCTCAAGAACAGTGGAAACTACCCGAACGGCATCTTCTATGGCACGGCCATATTCTGCAATGACATGTTCTGTTCCTCCGCGAATGATGATAGAGACTGCTTTGGGGTTTTTACATTCCTCAATAAAAATCATATCATCTCCCAGAATCTTTCGCTCCTCGACTATCCCGGCAAATCCAAGTTCTTTAACAGATATTTCATCAATACTTGAAACAATGGTAGCACCGGTAGCCAGAGCCAGTTTGTCCATGTCACTGCCTTTGACCCGCCTGATAGCTAATATTCCAGCCTTTGCAAGTTGATGCTGAGCTGTGTCTTCAATTGCCTTCTGACTAATAACCACATTAGCTCCGGTTTTGATAATCGCATCAGCAATCTTCTTGATCATCCGTTCTTCTTCGTTTATGAAGGCCTGCATCTGATCAGGCCGGGTGATCGTTATCTCAGCGTCAACTTCTGTTTTTTTATACTCAACTCCAACGTTTAAAAGCAGAATTTTTGCTTTGGTAATTTTTGTAGGCATACCCGGGTGGACTCTCTCTTTTTCAAGAACGATACCCATGATAATTTCTGAGTCTTCAATCGACCCGCCAACTTTTTTCTCAATCTTGATATTATCAATATCCACCGAGCCATCTGAATCGGAGACACGGGTAACAGCCGTTGAAACAAGATCACAGAGTAAAAGATTTGCAGATTCTGAACCTTTCCCAGCCATAGCTGTCTCTGCTATCTTTTTAAGTATGCCGGTATCAGATGGTTTCATTGATATCGCCAAACCCTTGAGGATATCCTGGGCTTTCTCGGATGCCATCCGGTAGCCCTGCACGATAACAGTCGGGTGGATTCCAAGTTCTATGAGGTCTTCGGAACGCTTGAGAAGTTCTCCAGCAATAACAACCGCAGTGGTGGTACCATCGCCAACTTCAGTGTCCTGAGTTTTCGCGATCTCCACCATCATCTTCGCTGCCGGTTGTTCAATGTCCATCTCACTGAGGATAGTAAATCCATCGTTGGTGATGACCACATCGCCTATCGAATCGACAAGCATTTTATCCATCCCTTTCGGGCCAAGTGTAGTACGGACCGCATTAGCAACCGCCTTTGCAGCGGTGATATTCATACTTTGAGCATCACGGCCCCGGTTCCGGGAACTGCCTTGTTTAAGAATATAAATCGGCTGCCCACCAAGTTGTGTTGACATTATTGAACCTCCCCGATAGTGAGTTAGCATTGACTTATAGTTCTATAAATATGTGTGGTTAGAATCTAGAAAATAAATCCAATTATTCCAACCAGTACCGTTGATCCTCTACTCAGTAAGGGTAATATACTGATCAAACAAGGGAATACTGCGGAGGTTTTGAAACTACATTCATACTTTCCGATCTGCGCTTACATACGAAAAAAACGGAAAAATAAGAAAATAAAAATAATTAAATGGTTAATGTTACTGTGGTTTGAATTATCATTTTTTTGATCTTGATTGCCCTTTAGAACTACTTTTAATGTCAGGGACTGAAATTTTTTCAGGATTTACTGACTCTGCAACCACTTGTGCCTGACCAATTACTTTTTTGGCTTTCTTTTTATCATGACTCATAGTTTCACCTATTCGCCCTGATATCTGGGTTTAAAAAATATTATGATCAAATAAATTTTGTAAAAGCAGATCAGAGTACCTTGCATTAGTGGCTCAAGTATACATCTCTTCCTATTTGAACAAAAATTGTATATTCTTAAGAGGATGGCGATTAAACCCACCTAAAGATCAGATTTGGTAACTTGCTCATAGTTATTGCAAACTCTCTAATTATTTTAGTTTCCTTATCAACAAGCGTATGGAGATCAGATTCAAAGAAAAATAAGGGTCTTATTGCGAAACCAGGAGTACTCAGGATTAATCAGCCACCCGGTCCATTCTGGTGCCAGACGCAAGCAATGTATAATACAGGACATTTGGATGATCGAGCGGATTTCGACATTATTATGTCAGATATCACCTATTATCTTCTATGATCAAAATCAGGGTTATGATGGTCCTTCTGCTTATAATGGGAGTTGGAACTACAGGAGGAATGGCTGATGAGTCTTCGATTCCAGACCTGGTTGGGAACTGGACCGGAACGTCTGAAGGATTTCATTCAGAACCAGGATATTTTCACGCAGGTGATTATCAGTATATCCTCAGCATCGGGCAGCAGGAAGGCAGAATTTTTAACGGAACACTCATCGTATCAGGGGTAGACCCGACCAGGGAATACCGGTTTTCAGGTGTCATTGCCCATGATATGAAGACGCTTCATATTGCCGAATACGGGACCGGACAGGATACAGGGTATCTTCTCTCACCTGACCGTATGGAACTTGTCCTTCTTGTTGATGAAACAGATAACTTCTCTGTATTATGCAATCTGAAAAAAGAGTGATCCAGAGAATCAAGAAAATAAGCCATTTTTTGAGATCTGATTACATTATTACAACTACGAAACCTCTTATGAGGATAGCGATTACCCCTGGTTATGCAACTAAAAGAAGGAGAGAAAGGAGAGTTATTTCGGGGTAAATACAATGACCTTGTCATATACGAGTTCTGGATACGTGGGGCCGACATTTGTCTCCTCTTCCATGTATGCCCTCCATCCGATCCACATCTTCTGGTTTACTGGAATCCCCTGTAAGTATGGTCCCTGTGGAATAACCAGGGTGTACGGTTCGGTCGAGTTGGCTCTTGTGATGGTGTATGTATACAATTTATCTGCATCAGGGTCATCCTTGAGATATCGTGAAGCAGACCCGGTATATGCCGTACTGTCAGCAGAAGCGACTCCGTTAAGTTTTTCGGCCCCATAGGCTACGACATTACTGTATATCGCCTTTCCACTCGCCATATGATTCACTCCGTACGATATGGCAAACTCTCCGGGCTGAAGTGTAAAGTTCTGGCTTCCAAGGTATGCAGCATCCCTGCTCTCTCCATAAGCCTTCTCATTGTTCTGCAGCACCTGTGAACTTTCAGGGAAGGCGATACCGGTTTCAGGTTCCTTGTATGAACAATTTGGGTATGCCTCGATGATGGCATCACGAAGTCTTGAAACCGCCGGGAGGAGATCGAATTCGGTAGTTCCGGTTCCTCTCACTCTCAGGTCCTTAACCGGGAATGGGTCGAGAGATCCTGACGTATTCGGTGTGATCCGGTACCCTCTCACCATGGTGTTAATATTGTCCATGTAGTCCTGTTTTGCTTGAGGGCTGCTGAATACAGCAGTTCTGATACCACAGGCAAAAGAGTCGTCATCTTCAGCAAGTCCCATGTGAACCATGGGTGACGGGATCTCCATGATGGTGATCATACTTTCAGGATACCCTGATGCTTCGGCTACAGACTTCACCTTTTCTGCAACGGTTTTGTCTGCAGAATAGATGATCATAATCGGGACACCCAATCCATCTGATGATCCAGTCTGCTCCTTGACTGATCCGATGTTGATAGTATCACCAAGGCCACCGAATAAAAACGCCCTCTCCGACTGTATTGTACGGTAGATCATAAACAACGGGAAGTTATAGAAGGTTACATTTGATGGCGTTTTCCCGATTAAGACGACTGCCTCATCCGGATTTAACCGGACATTTCTACTCAGACCATTCGGACACTCATTATCATTTATGACAGTCTGACCGGGAGATCTCGGGAGTGCAATACTGTAATACGGATTATCAGCATTATTCCCTTCTGCATCAGGAATCAATCCGAACTCTGCATATTTTACAAGATCCACTTTGGCCATTGCGCCCTGCTGCACAGTGAATCCATCACCGGATAGCGCATGAATAAAGGAGGAATCATCTTCATATGGAACAACCTGTGGATTAAACATCTCCTCGATACTCTTTTCAGAGACTATCATGTCACCCGGGATGTGTTCCTTGACATATGAAATGTTCCAGATCTGACTGTCCGCATTTGTGATACAAATACATGATAGCACCAAAATAAGCGCTATCACTGATAATTTGCGGGATATGGTCAATATACCCATATTAATCCATCACTTTTTTGTGGTAATAATGATATCCATTTGTTATCTTGTTGAGACTATTTGAATCATGAGATAGGGCCTCCTGTTACCGAGAGGCCTCACCATCAGATCAGGTGTATGCACCTGTCAGAGTCATGATGAGAGTTATTTCACATACCGGCCATACAGGTTTTTTTACCGTTATAATCGGGTAAAACCTGATTGTATCATGATTCTCCCCATCAAAGATCTTCCAGCATTATTTTCAAACAGAGAGAGACTGTACCGGGAAATACTCTTACATTACGCCCATGAATACTGATCTCACATTGTATCTGGTAAAAAAACCGGGGTAGAAGTTGCCATTATATTGATATGTCAGGCCATGTAACGATACTCTGAAAATTCTCTAATATTGGGATTAAAAATGGCAAAAATCATAAAATGTGAAGTGTGTGAGTTTCCGGAAGTCTATGTACTTGGTAAACAGATTACTGTACCAGTACCCAATACACCTGAAACGAATCCAATACCTAAATTCTGGGAAGAATGTTTTTCTGATGACATATTTGAACATCTGATGGAGCACAAGGAGTACCTTTTCAATGATGCCTATGTCGGGTGGATGTCAGATTACTCAGAAGAGAATGGGATATTTACCTACATCTGCGGTATGCTTGTGAAATCTGACCTGACCATCCAGGTTGATGGGTTTGTCTCAAGAACGATTGAACCTGCAACAGTTGGGATCGGCTGGATACAGGGAACATCAACCCCGGAGGTATGCTTTGCTGCTCACAGCCTAATGGAAAAGGCATTAACTGATATAGGATACTCATGTAAAAACCCTGTATGGTGCATGGAAGTATATAATTGTCCCAGGTTTACGCAACCTGATGAAAACGGAAATATTATCCTTGATTATTATGTCCCCTGTGTACAGACATGAATCGGAATGATTCCTGAAGAATAATTTAACAGAGATGAATCCTTAATAATCACATCCGGGACCTTATTTCTTTTCTTTGACAATTCTGTATGCAATCAGCGTAAAATAAGATCATCACGTGTTTTAGCAATTATTCAGGTGTACTATCCGTGAAGCAGCCACACTCATTCCATTTTGATCATACCAGTTCTCTCGAAAAGGGATGTGCCGGAATCAGGATACTATTCCATGCAGACTATGGTAACGGGGATGGACCCGGGATAATCCGGCATACCCCTGATTATCATGAGAACTCACAAACGTATGAAATAATAACCATCTGTCTCGTTATGATCAGTTTCTCCCTCTGTATCCTGCCAGTTGTCGCAAATCCGATACAGGGAGTGACAACGGTCACCGGGACAACCGATTATGACCCGATAACTACATCAACGATGTTTGATGGCTCGTTTTACCACATAAAAAACGATGTTACCGGAAAAGTACTAGTAACCATCTCTGAACCTGAATTTCAGAAGAGAAGGACGGCTCTTGAGGATAAATACCGGATTACCGGGCCTGATTCATACGGCAGGATCACATATTATGATCCGATCACCAGTAGAATTGTCAGGCCTGATGTATCTGAAATGATTTCATTTTATGAACAGCCCCTGAATGCAGGGTACTGGTCAGGATCAGGTGATACGATCACTATTTCTGATTCGGTAAATGAGGGACATGTCGCAACCGAATTCATAACAACCCACTGATCTGTTCTTCTACCCCAAACCCCACGAAGGATCAGAAAAAATCTGCAGGATGATAGTAATGCCAATTCAAGGCATCAAGTCATCCTGCTAACTGCCCCTATCCTCTCTCTGAATGTAGTACCACAGATAACTGGCCACCTGAGATTATGTCTCGAGATTTTCTGCTTTGAGGAGTGTCCGTCGAGTGCTCCTGATTTTTTTAAATGCTCATGTATCATTCCAAAAACAAAGAAAGCATCATCACCTTCATTTCCATCACCAAGTCGACTCAGATGAAAAGGGATGTGCCGGAATCTGGATACTATCCGATGCAGACATTGATTACGGGGATGAATCCGGTAAGATCCGGCATACCCCTGATTATCATGAACACACACATACGTATTGGATGTGCAGTCCTTGGCGCCCTTCTGGTCTGTATATCCCTCATTATCATCCCGGTTGCCGGGATTCTGGTGCCTGAACAAACCACAGACAACGGGACTGCCAAGGTTTTTACCGTCACTACCTCGACAGAGTTTGATGGAACTCATTACATTGTAAAAAATGTTGATACCGGTGAACTCCTACAAAGCCTCACTCCGGAAGAGTTTGAGAAGAAGAGAACAGAACATAATACAGAGTTCCGCATTGAAGGACCGGATGCAACAGGAATGATGACGATCTATGATCGAACCACAGGTGCTGTTGTTGGAACCGGATTCAGGAATAAAACCCCCTGAAAGAACCTCTCCTATTGCATACCCCCGAAAAGGATGAGAAAAGAATTGTGCCACAACCCTTCAATAGTATCCCGGACAACCGGTATTGTATGACACGCAGCGGTGTGATAAAGGCTTTATCCGCAATTATCTTCATCCTGCTCTTCATTCCTATCCTTTCTCCGGCAGAACCGGTATGTGTAACAATCATGACCAATGATGGACAGGAGAACCATTCCACTCAGGATGGTTTATCAAACTCCTATGTTACAATCTCCACATCAGGTTCATCTGATACCGTCAAATCAGGCAGTGCTGTTACATACGGCATTGCAGAATCGATAGGAACAGGCACTGAAAATATCGTGATCGTAAAGATATACAATGTATCAGAGATGTCAGATCCAAATAACCCGGGTGTTTTGCAGATACTAAATCCAGAGGAAGATAAGTATTTTTCTGATGCGATTGCCCCAGGACAGACACAGCAGTATGTCCGGGTATCATGGAGTCAGCCCTCTGCCCTGAACCTGACGATTTACACCCCTGACGGAGAGTATGGCCCGTACCATGATGATGCAGACGGGAAGATGGATCAGGCGATCTTCATGAAGATTAACTCTACAGAAGGCTTGGATCCCGGAAGATGGTATTATCGTGTTCACGGCGAGCATCTTCAAAGTCCGGTTCCATTTCAGATTGAAACATGGCAGGAGTAACCATGAGGATTTTACTGATACTACTTCTTCTCCTGATCTGTATCCCAGCCCAGGTGATGGCAACCAGATATCAGGTCAGTAGTGCGTATGATGATCTCCCTGATGGTCATCCTGGTTGTCCATCCCGGGTGGATCTGATTGAACTTCCACTATGGTTGATTTTATCGCAGATAGTCCTTCTCAATCCATTCCTCCTTTTCCTTAAGGCAATCGTTGCCCTGGGGTATCGCCGGATTGACCGGAGCACCCTCTTTGACTCTCAACCCCGCAAAGAGATATTTGACTTTATCAGAAATCATCCGGGAATTCATCTTCGGGGCATTTCATCAGGTATTGGTATGGAGCTTGGTACGGTCAGGCATCACCTGGATCAACTTACCAGATTTGGTACGATATCAAAAGAACAGGATGATGGATTTAGCAGGTACTATCCAATGGGTTATTCCCCAGAAGAGAAACAGATGATGAACGCTGCTGCATCTCCTGCCTGCAAAGAGATTGTTGCAATGCTCTGTAAAAACAAGAGTCTTACCCGTCTTGAGATCGGGTGCAGACTTGAGATTTCAGCCCAGGCAGCAGGCTGGCACCTCTCTCGTCTTCTCAGGGGAGGCGTCATCACGGTTGAGCGAACCGGTAGAACACTCAGGTATCACCTCAATGATGCTACCTTACTCCAGGGATCACAGTGAAGGATTGTATGATACAATAGCCGTAGTAAAATATCAGATCTCAAATCCCAATATGTGATTTTTTTACGCAATTTCTTCATGGAGCCTGAATGTGCCCCCAATCTCTCCATTCATCTCCCTTCCACTCCTCAAAACCGGCCTTCTTCCTCAGCCTGAGCGTCAGCATATTTCATATCTGTACGGTAACAATAAATGCCCGGGCTTCTTCAACGGGATTTTTATCACCACCGGTACCCTGACGGTGATAATCAGTTGTTCACCCGGGATCTACCACAACCACTATCTTTCCGGTTGATCACTTTCCGGGCATCAACCTGAAAAACCTCATGATCGTCACGGACCGTCGACGATAACCTTGTCCTGCTTTATCTCCGGATCAGAATTCTTTCTGCCAATCATTCAGAGCACGGAGTACCCGGACAGAAATCAGAAGAGAGAAGGAGTACTCCGAACGAACTATCAGGACAGGCATACCGCCTCACTTATCCTGCAGATCTACCAATACATCATGGGGAGAACATAGATGTCAGGTAATCACAGATAACTGGTCAAAAACCTCAATAATCCTAAATTTACTCTATCCATTATTCTCACAGTGGTCCTTCGGCTACAAAGTTTTCAGGATCAAACATGGATACCATCAGAGCACTCTTTTGAGCCCCATATGGAATCATCTGAATTTTTGAATGCAGATTCACGTTACCTTTATTAAATATGAATGAGAATGGACCTTGTCTTTCTTTCAGGTTTAATTGAGAACAGATATCACATACCATCGGAAAATGATACTGTCCCGTGTGAAACCAGCATATCGCGGTCTGGTTTTCAAACACTTCTCTCCCAATAGCATTAACTAACAGGATTTTATGAGTGGTCGGATCAATAATTGCCAACACTTCATGGATATTATCTAGCAATGCATGTAATTGCAGATTTAAATGAGATCTGGTTCTCTTTATCTGGTTATATGCCGTAATATCACGAAAAATAGCTGATGAGCCGAGAATCCCTCCATCTTGATCAAAAACTAATGAGGCAGTAATTGAAACATCAACGAGTGAACCATCTTTCCTTTGACGGGTACACTCGTACTGCTTAATTACTTCTCCGTTCAGTAACCGGTCATGAATAGGAAACACATCATTATACCAGGGAGGGTGAATAACAGATATCGATCTGCCAATTACTTCACCGGCACTATATCCAAATAACCGTTCAGCACTGGTGTTCCATGCAGTAACAGTTATTGACCTATTCACTGCAATTATCGCATCCTCCGAACATGCTACAATTGATGCAAGAAACCGGTTCTCATCTTCTATTCGTTTTTTTTCGGTTATATCCTTTATAATAATAGAGATAGCAGCACGATATGGGCCGATCTGTCCTTTTACAAAAAACAATTCATAGGTATACATATCGTTTTCCCTAAATATCTCAATGATATGCGACGAAAACTCATCCCGGTTATACTCTTTCAGTATTTTCAGGATATCTACGGCTGAAAAAATATCCAGGCTCAGGGCATCAATTCGTCTCCCGATGATCTCTTCGAGGGAGAGATGAAAATACTTCAGATATGCCTTATTTACATACATAATTTTGAATGAAATATCTAAAAAGATGATAAGATCTGATGATAAATCACAGATAGAATGAGTCGGTTGCTCTGAAGAGAGCAGATATTTTTTTGCTTTTCCTATCTCGTATAATTTAACCTGACCCGAAAAATGCAGATGATCGAGGTACCGTGCAGCGGTTGTCCGGGAAATAGAGGCTTCCCTTGCAATCCGGGTTATTGATATCGGTTTATTGGTTTTTTTCAAGACTTCCCATATAGAATCAGACGCATCCCCATCCATTCTTATAAAAATAATAATTATAGGCTATAAAAGTTCGTGCATTGATTCGCAATAAGGCCGGCGTTAAGTTACTGAAAATGAAATAAATCAGCCTACTATCCGTATTGATGAATCGGGGACAGTGGTTTTTGCCACATTCTTTTCGTTATTTGGGTACAGGGGATCTACCATGATACAATTAGATGATATATCGATGAGCAGAAAACTGCTCATCCTGATAGCAGTTGGTGTTATTTCAATTATTATAATCGGGATATGTGGGTTATACACTGCAGGATCGATAAATTCAGAGATTGATAAAATATACAAGAATAAATATGCCCATTCCATGCTCGCAAATGGAGCATACTCTGATATGCTGAATTATGCAATCGGTGGATACACATTTACCCTTTCATCTAACGTTTCTGAAAAAGATCAGATTTTTAAGACGAAGATGGAGCCATTCGGGGTCTCACTTCTCAATCGTGTTGATGACTATTCATCAATAGAGATGACTGAAACCGAAAAGGATATGATTAAGGAGATAAAGGCGGCATCTTCAGATTACTTTGAGATAACAAAACGGGTTAATTCATTAACACTTGAAGGAAGAGAAGCAGAAGCCACTCAAATACGGTCCCAGGAGGCCATTCCTAAACGCAATATCATCCTGAATGACATTCAGAAACTGATGGATGAAAACAATCAGACCGCAAGTCAGTGTTACACTGAATCAAATAAGATGTATTCTCTTGCACTTCTGGTTATCATTCTTGTTATTTTCATCTGTACGTTAGTTCTTTTGTCAATTGCATGGGTAATTACACGGAACATCAATCGGAGATTTAACCTTCTTATGAAGGGAATGGACGAATTAGGGTCAGGTAACCTGTCGTATCATATTGATATGAAAGGTAGTGATGAGATCAGTTCGATTGGTTCTTCCTTTGATGCAATGGCAGTAAATTTAGAGAAACAAAACCGGGAGATCAAAGAAAACCTGGAAAGATCTAAATTTGCCAATACTTCAATCATGAATATTGCTGAAAAAATAAGAAATGGAGATCTGGATATTCGCATTGATTCTTCCAAATATTCAGGCGAATTCAAGGTACTGGTTGAGGCGATTCATGACTTGGTTGAAGCTTTTCTCAAACCAAATATGGAGGCCATGAGAATTGCCAATGAATTTGCCACAGGAAACTTTTCAGTCAGGTATGATGAGCAGGCAGATGTAAGAGGGGATTTCAAGCGGTTCAAGGATGCATTAAACGAGAGTGGAAGATCAGTATCTGGTGCAATTATTTCTATTCAGCAGCAGATGAGTGATCTGACTGCAAATGCCGAGGAGGCTAATGCAAGTACTGAAGAGGTCGCAGCTAGTGTAAAGGCGGTTGCAGATTCATCCATAAGTGTCAGTGAAAATGCAGAGAAATGCAAAGATGGAGTTTCTCAGATTCTAAAGGCGATGGAAGAACTCAATACTACGGTAAACCAGGTTGCTGTCAAGAGTGAACAGGTGAGCAGACTCACAACCGAAGCTGATAAGTATTCCAGGGAAGGTGTCACACTCGCCGGTGTTGCTGAGAAAGGAATGGATGGTATTACCCAGTCAACCATCGAGAGCAGGAAGAATATGGAGGATATCAGCCACCAGATGGAAGAGATTGGAAAGATTGTGGGCCTTATCAGGGATATATCAGATCAAACCAGCCTTCTCGCCCTCAATGCAGCGATTGAAGCGGCACGGGCAGGAGAGGCAGGACTCGGGTTTGCTGTCGTCGCTGATGAAGTGAAAGCACTTGCTCACGAGACTCAGACATCTGCTGAAAATATCGCATACAAAATTGAGAATCTTCAGAGCCGGTCAGTCCAGGCATCAGATGCTATGGAAAGAACGGTAAAAGATGTTGAGACCGGAGGAAAAGCACTCCAGGATACCCTTCAGTCATTCTCCCGGATTGCTGAGTTGATAGGTGATATCAATCTGAATGTTACCGATGTTGCGGCAGCAACCGAAGAACAGGCGGCTTCAGTTGAAGAGATTACCGCAAGTATTACTGAGATTGGCAGTCTGGTATCGAATACTTCCAAAGATGCAGATTTGTCTGCAAATTCAACGAATGAAGTATCTATGGCGGTTAATCAGATCTCTCAGGTTATTGGGAACCTGAATGGCATCGTTGAGAATGTGCAGAATCAGGTTAATTTCTTCAAGGTATGAAAGGTTCACAGAGAGCCTAAATCAGATTCTTTTTTTGAGATAGAAGAGGAAACCGGTTCAGAAGGGTATTCTCTGAACTATTACTATTCTAAATATACAATAAAGATTTTGCATGAAAAAGTCCTTTTCACCGGCCCTACCTGGGGCCCCCAACGGGGCACCGTTGGGGTTTTTTTGAAGAGTTCCGCATCCATAACCTCTTTATTATACCTGTAATGAATATCTCACAGCAATATTGTTTCATAGGAGTACGGTAAACAGTTCTCAAAACATCCAGAGTATGATCACAACCAAAATGAAGGAACGTCATTGAGAGACATACAATTTATTGCCATGCATCGTGGCGGCAGTCTTTCGCTCGAAGATCACCGGAAACTAATGAAATGGGCCATTAGTTGCTATGAGCACGTATTGCCATATTATGGTAGCAAAGAGGATCAGGTTTTACAGGAAGCCATGGCTCTCGCCATTTCATGGTCACAAGGTACCAGTTCAACAGGAGATCTCATGAAGGCCTCACGAAAAGTTCATGCTCATGCAAGAGAGATACCCGATCCTCTTGCCAGTGCAGTTGCCCGGTCAATTGGGCAGGGCGTCGCAACAGCCCACATGGCAGACCATTGTATCGGAGCGGCCTTGTATGCTCAAAAAGCAGCCTTCCTTGCAGGAAATAAGGCATCAGAAGAGAAAGCATGGCAGATAGGTAAAATACCTTCTGATCTTCCTGATGTTATCAGAGAACTCGTAATCCACACCATCCAGATGAAAGGAAGAGGTTTCGGATTACGGGATGATATGTGAACAGAGAAGGGAAATTATACCAACACTTCGTAAGAACAGACTGTTTATCTCATTCCCTCAACCAGACAGGTTTAAGCAACTCACTCTCAAAGAAGAGGTTATGATCCATCCCTGATCTCTATCCAGAGTTCAGAGTCAAGGATACTACCCGGAACATTTGCTTCCATCTCAAGGAATAACGAGTATGGTACAGAGAACGTGAATTTGTCAGACCCAAGTGTTCTTCTCACTGCCTTTCTTGCCATCAGATCAGTAAGCCCAACAATTGCCCTCGGGTTTTCTGACAACTCTTCGTTGTACGTACAGACCCCAAATGCCTGACACCCCGAAGCACCAGCTGCAACAACCACCCGATCAATAATCTGACCACGGGGATAGTTAGCAAGAATCGACAGCACAGATATCTGGTCAGGATTTGCAAGAAAGATTACACTTTTTATCATTTCATCAGGCTGCGTGAGAGAGAAGGGTTTGAAGAGAACATACTTTGTTGGGACATCATAGTGCGGCAATGCATTGAGAAATTCCTTGGCAACTCCCGGGTTTTTCTTGATCCTCTCTCCTTCCTTGAGCATCTCTTTTTGGTGAGGATTTGATATCGTATCAAGACGTGCGTCAAAGGCCTCAATATCTGTGCAGCCGTCTCGTCCATTCGAGAGGAAACAACAGAAGTTATCTTCATTTCCTGAAGAATGTGTTTCAAATGGCCGCCCAAATCCTATTCCGATGGCTCCTCCACAACATCCAAACGAATCTCTGGATAATGCTGTAATCTTTCCATCAAGGACAGCCTTGGCATAGTACCACATGAGACATGCCCAGGTTCCGGGCCGAATCTCAAGTGCATGTTCGGGTTTTGTATTACTCCACACGATTGCGACCGGTTCTGTTTGTATTCCGGCCTTTTTTGCGATCTCACTTGATATAACCATAATCAATCTTCCTCCGGATTCAGATTTGAGATGACACGTTTGATGAGAGTATAGAGAGCCTCTTCTTCTGTTGCTGATAATCCTTGCAGAACATTATCATTGATCTGATCTCCAATCCTGACAAGGTCTTTTTTGAGGGCTAGTCCGGACTTGGTAAGAGAACATATCCATTGCCTGTTATCTGACTGGTGTTTTGTCCTGACTATGAGACCGGCATCCTCGAGTTTTCTGATCTCTCTGGAACAGAGGCCTTTGTCAATCTCGAGATCTCCGGCAATCTGCTCCTGGTTGGATCCATCATACTTGTAGAGATACCGAAGTATTGAGTACTGTGTGATTTTGATCCCAAATCCAGAGAGTTCATTGTTTAATCGTTTTTGAATGAGCCAGTATGCCAGTGAAACATACTTTCCAAATGGCCCGTCCGTATCTCGCATGTAATTAGTTGATGAGTCAACAAGATATTTAATGTTGACTGGTCAATGATTTGCGAAAAAGATGGGTAACGATGGTGACACGAATAGAGGGCAATTGCAAGAACTGAATTGAGCCGCCATAAAAAATGATGAGTTGATACCATATCTCAGGATATATCTGAAGGTCGTATCTTTGTAAAAATGCAGACAGGATTATTATTGCATAGCCTCTCAAAAAGATTCTGAAATAGATTCCAAATAAGAAAAGCCTTGTATGATACTGACGAATAGTACCGGTATTGATGATATGATCGCCAACAAAGTTGTAATATCCATTATTGTCAGTGTTCTCCTTGTGAGTCTCCTTGGCATCTCATTTGCAGAGAAAGAGAACGTGAATGTGACTAATATATCCCAATCAGGAGATATCTCAATAAATGAGACGAACCAGTCGTATCAGAACCTCACGAACGGCACTGCTCAACGCATAGCAGATGGAACAAAAACAAATAATACCGATAATGCTGTATCACAGGGTGGAATAAAGAACTTCATGAAGAGTTTTAAGTACCAGTCAGGTGTGTAGGACTACTCACTTTTTTCCATCGCCCAGGGATACCAGACCGGAGAGTATCGGGATTATAATGCCGGAAAGGTCCTGATTTACGTAAAGAACTCTTCTGTACTATTGTCACAGTTGCTGAACTACCATCGGTGATCATCCGGAATATTTCGAAAGAACCTATGCCTCATGGTACCTACAGGTATTCAATGACCAGTGATCAGATCCCGGTTGACGCAGTCCCTCCTCTCGCCCTGCTGATTCCTCTCAGTCTCCAGCACCTGTTTGCAATGTTCGGGGCTACCGTTCTGGTTCCTGTACTTCTGGGCATCAATCCGGCGACGGTATTACTGTTCAATGGAATAGGAACTCTGATTTTTCTTGCCATCTGCAAGTGGAAAGTACCTGCATATCTGGGATCGAGTTTTGCATATATTGCTCCATCTCTCATCATCATCGGATCCTACGGGTACGGAGCAGCCCTCTCCGGGTACATAGTTACCGGATTACTCTTTCTGCTGTCAGCCCTGATCATCTACCGGTTTGGAACCGGCTGGGTCAAAATACTATTCCCAGATGTTGTTATGGGCAGCGTCGTTGCTGTTATTGGTCTTGCACTTGCGCCTACCGCAGCAAAATTATCAGGACTCAGCATGGACAATCCGGATCTCCATGTCGCTGCAATATCACTTTTTACTCTTCTGGTTACGATCATCAGCATGACCGTCTTTAAGGGGTTTCTCCGGGTAATTCCGGTGCTTATCGGAATCATCGGGGGAAGCACACTGGCGATTCTCCTCGGCCAATTCTCGATGGAGAAGATCATTGAGGCTCCCTGGCTGGCTGTGCCCCCGTTCTATACTCCGGTATGGTCGATTCATGCCATAATAATACTCATCCCGGCTTTTTTTGTCACTTTGGTGGAGCTGATCGGGCACCTGCAGGTGACAGGCAGTATCGTTGGAACTGACATGATCAAGGATCCCGGTCTCTTCAGGGTGGTGATTGGAAAAGGGATATCCTGCACCCTGTCAGGCTTTTTTGGTTCTACTCCAAATACCACGTACTCGGAGAATATCGGGGTGATGGCAATCACCAGGGTGTACAGTACTGCTGTCTTTGCTGGTGCTGCTGTCTTTGCTATTCTTATCTCCTTCTGCGGAAAGTTTTCTTCTGCGATTTTGAGCATCCCGGACCCGATCATCGGCGGTATATCGCTTCTGCTCTTTGGTGTAATCGCCTCTCAGGGTATACGGATGATGATTGAAGCAGGGGTGGATCTCTCACAAACAAAAAACCTGGTCCTTGTCTCTGTCATCCTCGTAATTGGATGTTCAGGAGCCCTTATCGATCTGGGACCGTCAAATATAGAAGGGATGTCCCTTGCCACCATCGCAGGGATTGGACTTAATCTGCTGTTCATCGGGCTTGAAAAGTATGGAATATGGAATGGAAACCAGGATAGTCAGTCCTGATTTTCCAGAACAATGCAGATATTCAGGATGCTAATGGTCCAAGAGAGCATGCAAATTATGAATATCTCACCCTCCAGTTTCCTGCCGGAACGATCAATTCAAACCGGGCACCGTTATCCTGAATCCCGGTCTCCCTGATTGCGATATTTGTTATGGAAAGGATCTCTTTGATAAAAAACAGACCTAATCCTGATGTTTTTCCAAATCCTTTTTCAAAAATCTTTGCCTTCAGTTCTTTCTGGATACCAATCCCATCATCTTCAACAATAATCAGACAGGTCTCTCCATCCGGTTGATAATACGAGTGAATGTAGGTCAGATTTACTCCGTATTTCATGGCATTATCACAGAGATTGTACATCACCTTCTCAATCAGGGGATCTGCGTAGATCTCAAGATTCTCAAGATTATTTTCAAATCTGACAGAGCCGGTAAAAAAAGGAGCAGAGGCCTTTTCAAAAAGATCATATGCATTTTGCCATGATGGTGCCTGAATACCCAGTGATTCGTAGTCTTTCATGAATTCTATATGAGAATTTATAATCAGGGACTGCTTCTGGATTGTCTGAACTATCTTTAGCAGTTCGGGATCTGTTATCTGTTCAACCAGAAGTGAATTGCAGAGCATCAGTACCTGAAGACTGTTGTTCACATCGTGCCTTGAGATAGATGACAGGAGGTGCTGCTTCAGATTAAGCATCTTCAGCATCTCTTCCCTGGCTATTTGCGTTGAGATATCACGAGCGATAATTGAGATACATCCCCCATGCTCTGAATTCTGAGGAATCGGAGAAGCAGTTATTGAAAGATGTATCCTGGTGCCGTCTTTTTTTTGGAAAACGGCTTCATCATGAGTCACCCGCTTTTTTATACCTGTCTGCTGGATCAGATGGGGAATACGGTCGTGAATTTCCAACGGAATAAAACGGTTAAGAGATTGATTCATTACTTCTTCTGCTGAAACGCCAAAGATACGCTCCGCTCCTGGGTTCCATGAGGTAATATTCCCATCACGATTGATGCTGATTATAGCATCGTCACTCGACTCTACAATTGATACGAGATGTTTTGCTGCTATATCTGCCTTCCTGGTCGCTCGTGCTGCCCGGTTTACCATCTCATTCTGTTTCTGAAGGCTGATCCAGGATATTATAGCGACCAGTAGTACGGTGATAATAATGGTAATGATATGGGACTGCCACTTATTGAGATCAGGGAAGAAATACTCCTTAATAATCTCATACAAACTCATCCCGAGAAGCGTACCCCCGGATATTATCAGTGTCAGTGATTTGATTGAAAGGATACTTGAGGTAGGGAGTTTTATCTGCATACAATCTGAAATTTAAAAAAATGGCATTTTTAATCAGGAAAGTCCTGATTCGCTAGACATGAGTTCTCCTTCGGGAATATTATTGAATGAGTACATATTATGCGATATACTTTCTGGAGAGATAATTTTTATCGATAAATCAATAGTTTCTGTTATTGCGGTATATTTTTGCTCTACCATCCCGGTTAGAAAAGCGTAAGGATATTTTCGTTGATTGATCATGACTATTCAGACGTTTCATGAAGGAGGCAACCGCTACAAACCGTCCGCCATCCTCTCCCGGAATCTCGAACACAACCCCTCGACCAGACGGAGATATTCCGACTGTCCCCCCGGGGTCAACCTCCATGCCTTCCTCCGTGAGTACCACATCCCGAGTATAGGTCCGGGATATCCTCCTAATCTCACCCGGCCCGTCGATGATCGTCCTCACCTGTTCTGCCACCGGATCAGCCTTCAGCCTGCCAACCATCCAGAGCACAGAACACCCGAACAGAAACCAGAGCAGATGAGGCAGATTGAACCCTAACACCGGCTGTATCATGACCCCTCCCGGAGAATCCTGGACCGACATGAATAACAGATAACAGTCTTTGATTCTGGATCATGCCATGTGGCCTTGAACGTATCACAGACCCGGTATCAATCACATCGGGAAGACACCTGCCCGATGCTGCCTCCTCAAGCCTTGCTGCTCATAACACGACCTGCAGATCTTCCAGTTCGTCCGGGGAGGAGCAGACATCCGCTCCCGATACGTTCCTGGAAGTGAACCCATTCTGACCTGCAGCAGTCACACGGCCCAACACCAAACCCCCGGTCGATCTCACAGAAGTCAGATGGTCTTATTCTGAAGGTATTTCCCGGATTCTCGGTGCTCGCGGAAGTTGTTACAGTTTCCAGCCCATTCCGGGCGTTCGCGGAATCGTCGCGTAAAATGGGGCGAGTACCAGAGTGCCCGGAATCGCAATCGGAAGATACATCGACCCCAGTTACCTGCTCATGATCAGTCGTCGCGGAAATCTCAGGGGCACAAGCACACGAACATGATACTGTCGTATCAGATTCTACCTGTACTGTACTTTCAGATTTTCCGCGAAGAGTACATAAAGTACAATAATTATTATTATTTTTACTAATTACCTATGTTTCTCATCCCGATTCGTCGCGGAAACTTCCGCGACAATGCCGCAACGTTCCGCGATTCCGCAACAAGGATCATGAGAATCACTCTCACACTCACTCCTCTCATTCAAACTAACAGTGGGATTCTGTGAGTATCACAGTGACAAAGGTCGGATGCACCCCCTTGGAGTAAAGCAAGAGGTCCGGAACAATACAGAAGATTGATTCAATTACCAGACATACCAGTGGTTTATGTTTGCTCCCTGGTATGTTGCATTCATCAGTCTTCTCTTTGGATTTATCCTGCTCTCTCTCTCGATTCAGATATACAATAAGAAACAGATCCTGGGGCAATCGTTCTTCTGGTTATTACTGCTCTTTGACTCGCTCTTCTCCTTTACCCTTGGCATATATTATCTCATCGGGGAGATAACCCAGGTAGACTCAACCTTGATGAGTTTTATCACATTCGGACTCGTATACAGCCTTATTTATTTTACCGCAGTATTGTGGTTCTTCTATTGTACATTATATTCAGGGAGACCACTATATGTAACACCGAAGTATATCGCACTTTTCGGAGGACTGATGGCAATAGGATGCATCTTCCGGTTTTTGGATATGCTCAATCTGCCGGTAGAATCATCTGGACAGAAGATTCTTTCTGAACTGATCTTCTGTGGTCATTACGCTGCTGCATACTACTTTTTTATCCTGATAATTATCGGCATATATTTTTTACTACAGCGATACGAGACGGTATCACACCGGTTTAAGAGTCAGATTGCTTTTCTCGTCATTGGCATCAGTATTCTACTCCTTACAAGGCTCGCTCTTGAGACAGTACTGAAAGGATATCATACATACGGGTTTGATGTAGGAGTTTCAGGACTATTCCTCGCATTCGGTGTTCTCCACTACAATCTGCTGGAGTTCTCACCTGTCTTTCGGGATCGGTTCTTTGCCCTCAATGACCACGGCCTTCTGGCCTTGAATCAGAAAAGCGAGATCATTGATATGAACCCTGCCGCTGAACGCATTCTAAATACCAGCATGAGAGATGCGTTTGGAAAGGCGGCTTCTGATATCCCATCAATCCCAGAACCATTCATCCGGTATCTCACGGACCCGGACACGATTGATCAGGCATCTCATTTTCCTGTGTATCATCAGGGCACACACTGGTATCAGATGACCTCCCGTATCACTGATACAACCGCAGGAGCAGATGAGACACATCTGATCACGATAGCCGACATAACCCAGACGATCTCTCTTGAGCAGGAGATTCAGAAGACAAGAGTAGAACTTCTTCAGGAGAAAGAGAAGATAAAACAGGAACAACGATATCACCAGTATTTTGTCTCTTACCCAGATGCTATCCTGATATGTTCCAAAGGGCAGATCATTGACTGCAACCCGGCAGCTCTGGATATGTTTCAGGTACCAAAACAGGACCTTCTAGCAACAGCTCTTTCCAGCCTCTCTTCACCCAGACAGTTTAATCCTGATGATATTCCTGAGAAACTTGTATATTATATCTCGAAAGCGAATACAGGATCCCTCGTAACCTTTTCATGGATTTTTCTTGCAGGTGATACGAAGATCGAAGCAGAAGTCAGACTCTCAAGACTCGATCATGATGATACCAGTCTTGTTGAGATGATCATACTGGATATGTCAACACTGCATGCAAGACAGCAGCCCATCGTACAGTTCTTTGCCGAACAGGAGAAAAATCTTGGTCTTGAGACATCACTATGGCAGCAGGTCTCTTCACTGATCCAGGATCCGGCCCCATCCCAGGAGGAGAAAGAGCGGGCATTTAAACGAATTTTTGACGCAGCCCAAAAAAATCTGAAGAGGTTGTCTGATTATCCCACATTATAATACAGATTTTTCTTTTATCTCCGGTTCTTCAGAAAAGTCATGCGTGAGTCAACTCACATCCATTTTCTACTGCAATTACACCATTATCCCTTTGCTCGTCGGGAAGATGCATTCTGACAATTCCGGTACTCATACATGAGAATAAACTGAATAAGTGGAGAAGGTGCCTTCTCCCCGATACAGATGCACGGCAGGACCGCCCTCTTTCTGGGATCTGATAAGACACCAGGATGACTGTGTCTGGTCTGATGTTTTAACGGCAACCTGATACGAACCGATCTCAGTCTGATGTTCGGATGAATTGATCAGATCAGCAATAACCTCCCGCACTGGGGAGGGAACGACATCTTCAAACCTGGGTTTTTTGAGGACATCAGTCTCTTCTGCACTGCAAAGGTCGAGCATGGAGGTATTAGCCGATGAAATGGTTCTTTCAGGGGTCAGGGTGCAGCACGCTATACTCATCTGATCTGACATGATCCCAATCAGTGCCAGGAGTGCTTCAGACTCTGCTCTGCGATTCTCATCCTGCTCTGTTTTTTCGGTGAGCAGGTGATACATATTCCGATACTCTTCCTTATATTTCGCAATGACCTCTTCATGTATCACTGATTTTGTCCGGTTGGACTCATACAGATAGAAGAACCTTGATAGTGCCAGAAGAATTTTCTCATAGACATCAGGAGGAATTCCGACGTTCATCTTTCCAATCCCGATTATTCCGGTAAGGGTGTCGTTTATGGCAATGCCGGTATATATGAACTCATAACCCTGAAGCGGATTGAACACCCTGGCAATATCATCTGGTGACCGGAGCATCAATGGTGAGATCCC
The DNA here is from genome assembly GCF_963668475.1 of uncultured Methanospirillum sp. Classification (GTDB taxonomy): domain Archaea; phylum Halobacteriota; class Methanomicrobia; order Methanomicrobiales; family Methanospirillaceae; genus Methanospirillum. Next base: position 3,429,847 of record NZ_OY764544.1, on the reverse strand, counting down.
TTTGATTCTCACCGTGTCATAGAGTTTATATGGAAGAATTTCAGGCCCTTCAAATGAAACAGGAGTTTTTTGGGAGAGGGCCAGATCGATCTCTGAGCGTGTTGGCTTTCGAATACTCTCAGGCACTGATATGGTGTTGAGGTGTGATATCCGGGACTTTTCATCGATCAGAAATGACACGATAATGTCATCTGCAAAGATGTCCCGGAGTATCCGGGTGATGGTATCATAGATCTTTTCTGCTTGCTGCTCCTCTACCATACCCGGAATTTTACTGAAGAGTTTTTCTACAAATTTGCGGAATAGGGTTCCCGGGTTGTAGGCATCAGCATCGGGGTGCATATACAGTAAAACACCAGGCTGATTATCAGGAAGGGTGACCCGTATACAGATATACCTGATCTGCGACTGATCAGGATGAATACTTGTCCTGTACCCCTCATATCTGTCTGTGAGAACAGAGGAGATAGCCTCTTCATTGATTCCATGGTACAGATGATTGATGGCACTCAAACGCTCACCGATAAAGGCAAGTTCTCCTTCTCTGGTCTGATCAAGAAAGGCCTGGTTTATCCGGACGATATGAAGGGTGCTATCAAGGATAAGGGCCGGATCAGGTATCGATTCAATAAGGGTTAATGCGGTAGTACAGGGAAGATATGAATATTTTTTTGCATTGCTGCTTTGATTACAGTGTACTATCCCTTTCTTAAAGAGTGTTTCAGCGATTAATGAGACTTTATTTCGGTTTACTCCAGTTTTACGGGATAACTCCGATATTGACAACTCGGTATCGCCATCCTGCAAAATGTGCAGAATATCTTCTATTTCAGATGAAGAGGTATTCATGTATAACCCGATGGTGCCCGCTCCAGACATTTCAGACTGATGAAACTGGTATTCATGAAGATCAATCGAGTGAGTGAGATCCTTCTCGGAAGAGACAGGCACTGAAACGATTCATCAATCTGTATCATCAGTCCGGATACTCCTGTGTTTGGAAGATAATATACGAGTTATATCATACTCTTCAGGTTTCTATATACCGGTTCATAAGGATAGAATCCTGATGGGATTTGAGTCGGGGAAATCCTCTCATAGAAAATGAGGTTTAAAGGCTCCATTATGAGTTTAAATTCTGTGCGATAGAATCATGAAATAGAAAAGGAGGAGAAGTATCGAAGTTATACTGCTTCATGAATTTGGGGCGTTGGTATCTCAACGATACTTGGATAGGGAAGATCGATTTTGAACTTTTTTGCAAGTTCTGACTGCCTGATCCCATATAATCCATACACCATGAGACCGATGACCAGCCAGATGCAGAAGTAGAATAAGGTCGTCGTCTTTAAAGAGACGATGAGAAACAGGTCAGAGATGATAGCCAGTATGGGCACAAGGGGCACCATGGGACATCGAAAATGGCGCTCAAGATCCGGGTTCTTATGTCGCATGAAAAGAACACCGGCAGCAACGGCTATGAACGCTATCAGAGTACCCATATTGAGGAGTTCTACAATCAGTGACAACGGAGCAAACCCGGCAAAGACAGCACTCATCAACCCCACCAGAATTGTTGCCTTGAACGGGATTCCTTTTGCACTGACGGCTGCAAGTCCTGAAGGAATGAGCCCGTCACGCGAGAGGGCATAAACGAGCCGTGAAGACCCATACAGACATACCTGAAGTCCGGAGGTTATACCAATAATGATACCGACTGCCAGTAAACCCCCGAGATGAGAAAATCCTGACTGACTGAGAGCAAATTCAAACGGAGAACCCACGTTCGCATATTGAGAAAAGGTAAGAATACCGGTAAGAACCAGACCTGCGATAATATAAAAAAAAGAACAGATAACGATGGTTCCTATCAGTCCGATCGGGAGATTTCGCTGGGGATTTTTTACTTCTTCTGCACTTGAGGCGATCAGTTCAAATCCTGTAAACGAGACGATAACAAGTCCTGCCCCGGTAAGTACACCCTGAAACCCATTAGGAAGGACTGGAAAATAATTTTCAACATTGATAATCTGTGACCCAATCCAGAAAAACGTAATGAGAATCAGTAGTTTTATTGATACAAGAACAGCGTTGAGCCGTGAACTCTCCCTGACACCCTGTAAAAGCATGAAGGCCATACATAAAATAATTATGACTGCCGGGAGGTTTACAAGACCCCCATTCATCGGGTCACGGGTTAAGGCAGAGTTCAGTGGGATGTGAAGAGCATCGAATATGCCAAGAAGATACTGTGACCATCCTGAGGCAATTAATGAGATCGATACCGTGAGTTCAAGCATCATTGTCCATCCGATGATCCAGGCAAAAAGTTCTCCAAAGATGGTATAGGTGTATGAATATGCACTGCCGGTAAGTGGTATCATGGAACTCAGTTCTGCATAACATAGTGCCACAAACAGCGAGCATATCGAGGCAATGATGAACGAGAGAACAATCCCGGGACCTGCAATACTTGATGCAAGCCCTGTTATTACAAATATCCCGGTTCCTATGGAAGCCCCAAGACCGATCATAATCAGGTCAAGAGGGTTCAACACTTTCTTCAGATGACCCCCCAGATCATCGGAATGGAAAGAGAGAGGAAGTGGTCGTTTCACCAATAGTCTCTGAAATCGTATGTTCATGTTCTCGTCCCGCTTTATCAGTGCCTCAATAGCCTGTAGAGGAGATCTCTTCATGATATCGGGACCCCACCCGGTTTTCATAGAATGAAACAACCCCTCTTACAGTCCATATGCGTACAATGCGAAGAATCCAGTGAAGGCATAGCGATGAAGACACGGGGGAGGCCGGGGAAGGCAGTCAACCGGTTCATCCGGCACATCACCCCACAATTACTCTGCTAATGCACAATTGGATAAACACTCCTTCAGACCTGCAGAACCTGGTGCGATATTCAGAATTGAAACCGGACGGCTTTTTTTAGAGATGTAAGAAGGATAACAGAATTTTTTAAAATCGAACAGAATTGTGCAGAGATAACGAGTTTCATTCTGAAAAATCTATTACCTAGAGGAATCAGAATCCATATCCTTAAAAAATCAGGAATTCAAAAATTTCTGCATAATCCCACTCTTTTTCACTACTCTGACAAATACAAATTCCGGGATTTTCGGTTTAATAATGGATGAGTTTTTGTCGGATGCTCATTTATTCCAATTTGTGCAATAATCATAGATACTTCAGATATATCGCAGAAGTAAGATGAATTGTATGATATGGAACTTCGACGAAACCTTTCAGTCGATAAATCCCCTTCAATAACCTCGACTCATATTGAGCAACATCCTAATTCTTACTCACTGAAACTGACGAAGAGCCAAGAAAACCCCAACGGTGCCCCGTTGGGGGCCCCAGGTAGGACCGGTGAAAAGGACTTTTTCATGCAAAAGATAAGTATCCTTCATGAACGATAGCCCATCCATCCTTATTGAGACAAAATATATGCTTTCATCAGAGAAGATGCGAAATAATCAGTATCATACATTGACCGCCTAAATCGGTGTGCCATAACCTTTAAGCAGTATTATTCCTATCTCTTATCATTCGAGAATATTTATTATAGATTTGTACCTCGATACAATGGAGTAGAGAAGGGATGGTATTACTAAATTCCAATGCGAATAAATCTGAATCGGGTGATAATACCGATAATCTGATCTCACTTCTCTATGTTGATGACGAACCTGATCTCCTTACGCTTGGTAAAATTTTTTTGGAGCGGTCCGGAGGATTTAAGGTTGAGACTCAGAACTCTCCTGAGAAAGCTCTGAACTCATCTCTGGGATCATTGTACGATGCTATCGTCTCTGATTACCAGATGCCGGGAATGGATGGGATCACGTTTCTCAAAGCAGTCAGAGAACAGTATGGAGATATCCCGTTCATCCTTTTCACCGGGAGGGGGCGTGAAGAGGTTGTCATTGAGGCGATAAATAACGGGGCTGACTTTTATCTTCAGAAAGGAGGAGATCCCGCACCACAGTTTGCGGAGTTATCACACAAGATAAAGCAGGCGGTACGGAGAAAAAAGGCTGAGGATGAGCAAAGAGCACAGTTAAACGAGTTGGTCAGAACAAAAGAAGCATTAGAGGAGAGTGAAGCCAAATTCAGGGGGATTATTGAGACCTCACCAGATGTAATCTGGGAGATAGATCTGAATGGAGTTTTTTCTTACGTCAGCCCAAGAAGCACTGATGTTATTGGATATACCCCCGAGGAGTTGATCGGAGAGCAGTTTTCCAGATTGTTGCCTCCTAAAAGTCATAGTTTTATCCAGGGCATGTTAGAAAATGCTAGCAATAGAAAGCCTGGCCTGGTAACGTTTGATGTTCCTGCTATCCATAAAGATGGAAATATTCGAATCCTTAATTGCAGATCCTATCCCCTGATAAGTCCTAACGGTTCAGTCATTGGGTTTCGTGGCATTACTATCGATGATACTGAAAAAAATCAGTACGTGAGAGCCCTCCATGAAAGTGAGACAAGGATTCGTTCTTTTATTGAAGCAACGAGTGAAGCAGTCTCCATTATCGACGAAGAAGGGACGATAGTAGAGTGGAATGTAAGTTCAGAAAAGATCACAGGAATTCCTAAAGGAGAGGCTCTCGGGAGGAAGATCTGGGACTTCCCCTTCATTTATGGGATTTCAGGTTTCATAACTGCATCATCACCTTCAGATATTAAACAGGCCATCCAAAACTCCCTGAAAACCGGCGAACCTATCTTCAAGGATTCAGATATTTTTGAATTTAAGCGTGCAGACGGGACAAAAATTTTAACCAGAAGAACGATATTTCCGATTAAAACCGAAAAAGGATACCGGTTTGGGTCACTTGCACGGGATATTACAGAAGAAAGACGAATGGCAGATGCACTTCAGGAGAGTGAGAATCGCTTCCGTGGGATGGCAGAACGGTCTTCAGATCTGATTATTGTTCTTAACAATGAGTTGAGTCCTATCTATGTCTCCCCCTCATCCCGATCGATTACCGGGTATGATCCTGAAGAACTGATCGGAAAGACACCGGATTTTGCTTTGAGTAATATTTTTTCTCATAGTGTTCCTGACATATCAGACTCAGTCAAAAAGACGATGAACCGCAATGTCGTCGAAAACATGGAGATCCAGGTACAGAAAAAGGATGGAAGCCTGATATTTGTTAATCTCCACGCAGTACCGGTAATTCAAAACGGGGAGATGACAGGTGTTCAGGTCTCAATGCGTGATATAACCCACACAAAGAGAGCACAACTGGATCTAAAAGAGTCTGAGGAGAAATTCGTCACAATTTTTCAGAATAATCCGGTTCCTCTGACACTTCTATCAGCAGCAACAGGTGAGTTTACAGATGTGAATGGTGCGTTTCTTCAAAGTAGCGGATATACCAGGGATGAGGTGATTGGAAAGACACCCGGGGATCTTGGGATCTTTGCTAACGAGACAGAATTTGAACGCCTCACATCAGACATAAGAAAAAATAAAGTTGTCAAAGGGATGGATGTTCATTTCCGGACAAAAAGTGGAGAGGAAAGGGATTGCCAGATTAATTTAAGCCTTTTTTACATCCACAACAGGCCTCAAGTCCTCGCCTCAATTGAGGATGTTACTGACCAGAAGGCAACAGAGTCTGCAATGAAAGCGATGGTCAGAGGAATTGTCGGCTCAACAGGGAAAGACTCCCTGTACCATATTACCGAGAGTATCAGTTCCTGGCTTTCTGCAGATTGTGTTCTTATCGGTGAGGTAACGCCGGATAAAGAGCACATTCATGTTCTATCCATGATTCTTGATGGAGAGAGAGGTCGCAGTTGTACACATCCCCTGAAAGGATCTCCGTGTGAGTATGTGATAAATAACGGATTTACGATATATCACGATAATCTCTCTTCCCATTTTCCAGAATGTAATTTTATTGTAGACCATCATTTTCAGAGCTTTATCGGTGCATTGATCAAAGATTCAGAAGGGAAGACTGTTGGGACTCTCGGTATCCTCTCCCGGATCGCAATGAGTCAGAATATTCCCATAAAGGAGATAATTGACATCATCGCGGTAAAAGCAGGAGCAGATATTGAGCGATCACGTATCGAACAGAACCTCATCAATAATGAAAGGCTCCTTGCTGATACCATGGATATGGCAAACCTTGTGAGTTGGCACTTTGACATTTCTTCACAGATTTTTGTGTTTAACGATCGGTTTTATGCATTATATGGAACCACAGCGGAGCGTGAAGGTGGATATCGTATGAACCCTGAGAGATATGTCAGAGAATTTGTTCATCCTGCTGATATTCCAAGGATTCTCGAAGAGGTAAAGAAGACCTTTAGCACGCCGGATCCAAATTGTGTCGCTCACCATGAACACCGGATAATCCGGAGAGATGGAGAGGTACGCCATATCTCGGTTCGTGTTCGTCTGATCTACAATGAAGAGGGAAAAATCATAAAAACACTCGGCGCAAATCAGGATATCACTGATCAGAAGAATATTGAGGATGCAATTCTGAAAGCGAACCGCCAGCTTAGTCTGTTGACAAGTATCACCAGACATGATATCCTCAATAAGATCTCATCATTCTACGGATATCTGAGACTCGTGGAGATGGAGTCCACAAATCCGGAGATACAGAATTATATACAGAAGATGATCGACGGGATCAGGGAGATCCAATCACAGATCGAATTTTCACGAGTGTATGAAAACCTCGGATCTCAAAAGCCCCAGTGGTTGCAATTAGTGACGATCCTTCCGAGAACATCGATCCCTCAATCTGTCAAATTCCAGGAGAATGGACTGGAATATTCCATCTTCGTAGATCCTATGTTTGAACGGGTTTTCTATAACCTCCTGGAGAATTCTGTGAGACACGGGGAGCATGTATCAGAGATCCGGGTTTATACCAGGCAGGATGACCATGACCTCACGGTTGTATGGGAGGATAACGGGGTCGGCATACCAATTGAAGAGAAAGGACAGATTTTCGAGAGAGGATACGGGAAGAATACCGGACATGGATTGTTTCTGGTCAGGGAGATACTGTCGCTTACCGGAATTGAGATTCAGGAGACCGGGATTCCGGGAAGTGGAGCACGGTTTGAGATAAGGGTCCCGTCAGGATCGTTTACGAAGGGATAATATCGGCCGTACATTTTAAAAGTCGATTACATTTCGTCAATATCCAGTTATTGAACGTGAATTAACGGGTATTGGTAACCAACACTGTCACCAATAGTACCGACCACAAATTGTCAAAGTCAGGCTTTCACATCACATGGAAGAGAAACCACCACGGTTCTAAACACCAATCCACAACATCTATATGGAGAGCAGGTTAAAAGCATCAACAAAGACAGAGGAGAAGTAGTATCCATGACCAGCCAGTTATATGAGAAGATTCTGATAGCAATAGACGGTTCAGACAGGAATAAAACCGCAATCGAAGAGGGCATAAGGATCGCACGGGTATGTGGAGCTACGATTTTTGCGGTGTATGTGAAGGATATCCACCGGTATAATTCCACACCGACGGATGTCATCATGGTGGATCTTCAGGTTGCTATCCAGAAACTGGCTGAAGATGCACTTGCAATTGTTCATACACTCTCTGAAGGGGTATCTGTTGAGAACGTTGTTCTTGAGGGTAAACCGGAGGTTGAGATCGTCAGATTTGCAGAGGAGAAGGGTGTTGACCTTATTGTTATCGGTACGAATGCAAAACGAGGATTCGAGCGGCTTCTCCTCGGAAGTGTTGCAGAACAGGTCATCAGGACTACATCCTGCAAGACTCTCGTTGTAAAGTGACGAGAGACCCCAAAATCCTGAGATTCCTGAATGAGCCGGGATCATGTGGCGGGGTTCCTCAGATATCCGGGTACATTTCCGGTTTGGGAACACCATTCACCTGATCTTAACTATGTGTGAATCGTCCAGAACACAGAAAAAATGGGTTTCAGGGTTTTCGACCCTGTTAACTTCAAAAAATTAATGCGTTATTCTTTTTTGATGAAATTGATTAATGCGGTTGAACTATCTTCCAGTCCCAGGCCGACGAACTCAATCTCATTTGGTGAGATGATATGAACGATGTCCATCCCGGTTCCCTTCTCTGCCAGATAGAGGGTGGTCATATCATGATCGATGATGCCTGAAAACGTGTAATTGGCCTGGAATTTTTCACCGGTTGCATTCAGGAATCCCTTGAACACCGGGCCCTGTTGTTCAGAAATTGTCATGGTGTATGGCAACCCCTGGCTTTCATTGAAGAGCAGATCCATCTTCGCATAATAACCGGACGATACACCGGTCCAGGTCCCGACCAGATCCGGGTACCCGGTAGATTCGGCACAGGCAAGGGATATTCCAAAGCAGCCACACAGAAGGAGGCATGTAATGATTGCACAAAAGCGCATGATGGTGAATTGTCCCGATGTAACGATAAACGTTTGGAAATGATCAGGAATACCGAAATAACCCGGCTCATAGAATGATTTTTGGTTATTTGTCAGGGTTATTGAGATTATAAGGTATTTACCCGATTATATGGACCACATCCAGGATAAAAATGTAGATGGGTAATACATTTTTTGATAGAAGGGGGACTCCCATACAAGAAAAAATCCGGGTTCGTCACACGTATGCCGGGGTTTGTCATGTTTTACTGTACTCATCAGAATCGCTGATCAGGCATCCCGGGATGAAATACACACTTCTATCGCGATTTTACAAGGATATCGCGACACACACTTCTTGTCCCAAAAGGTCCCCTGTATTTATAATTATCAGGAGTCCAATCAGGAAGAAACAGTCAAATCTCAAAAAAGATTAGGAGCCGATTGGCACCGATGTCGGACTATATGGGGTCCTCTGGTATACAAGGGTATTTTGAGCATTGTCAGTGATGGATAACTCCTTATTTTCATTTACCAGGTACGAGGTCGCACCTTCAAGGATCTGCAGATAGGTTGTTTCGGTTGAAGCACCATCCTGACAGTACTTCTTTGTTGAAGCAAGAGGGCCAATGGTTATGCCATTTCCATTGAGATCTGATTTTCCAGTCAGAACATAACTTCCAACATAATTATTACAGCCTGAATACCCTGAAAGATTTACATTATCCTCAAAAATGACTGTTGTCTCCGGATTTATCGTCTGAACCAGAGCAGTCCCATTTTGATCAGACATGAGTTTAAGGTACCATGTTCCAATGAGAGAAGGATCTGAACTAGCAGCCTTGACCGGTGCCGGAGTTATTCCGGTCTGGTTTGGCGTGGTTATAGTGACCGGAGTTGCTGTGGGCTGGGTTGCAACAGGTTTTGTTTCTGTCTGACTGGTACACCCAGCCACCAGGAGAAGAAGAACCATAAAGATGCCCATTGAAATGAGAAGTTTTCTCATAGATGGTACTTGGTATCGGATTATTAGATATAGTTTTTTAAATCCCACATAGTATTTATCTGACTTTATAATCGTTCAGTTGTTCCATTTGAAATTGAATTGTTGACTTCTCCCATACATCGAAACATGGGTTTTGCCAGATTAGGCAAAACTTTCACTCATAATCGCCGATAATGTACAGAGAGTTATAATATATATTCCTGATTTCTCCGATAATTGAAAAATTTCCCAATAGTTTCATTACAAAGCCTTAATCGTTCATACCCGGATAGATATCAAAAGTGCTCTGGTTTCTGGCAAAAATGTATTGAGGTCCCGATGTTTCTCATGAATCTATCCATTTCAGAGAAGGATAGACCTATTACAGACGGGAAAAAGTGGAGGATAACATGAACACTCAAATGAAAACTGGTTTTTTCCTGATAGTCTGCCTGGTTATCGTCGGGATTTCTGCAGGATCATCACAGAATGAATCGCCATCTATTGTAGTAAAAACAGATGCCGGCCTAATCTCCGGATTAGATCAGGACGGACTCAGGGTATACCTTGGGATTCCATTCGCGACTCCCCCGACTGGTGAACTGCGCTGGAGGCCACCCGAACCGGTAACACCCTGGGAAGGTGTCAGGGAAACGACGGCATTTTCACCTGCCTGTCCCCAGCCGATTGCAGCAGATCCGAATCTGTCCATGAGTGAGGACTGTCTGTATCTCAATGTCTGGACCCCGGCGAAGACTGATGACGAAAAACTTCCGGTTATGGTCTTTTTCTATGGAGGAGCATTCGGAAAGATAGCAGGTTCGATGTCACTGTATAACGGAACTGCCCTTGCACAGAAGGGAGTCATTGTGGTCACTCCCAATTACCGGGTAGGTGCTCTGGGATTCCTTGCTCACCCAGGACTGGATGCAGAGTCTATACAGAACAGTTCTGGTAACTACGGACTCCTTGACCAGATTGCTGCTCTGGAGTGGGTCCAGAGAAACATCGGATCGTTTGGGGGTGATCCATCCAGGGTGACAATATTCGGGCAGTCAGCCGGAGGAGAGAGTATTCTTATTCATCTGGCAAATCCACAGACCAAAGGGCTTTATCAGCAGGCAATTGTGGAGAGCGGTACCTTCTGGACAAAAGGTGCCGAGATTGATGCCCTCTATACAAAATCTGATGCTGAGCAACTTGGACTCGCATACGCGAAGAGCCTTGGGTTTTCAGGCCCTGACGCAATAGAGCAGATGCGTAACCTGAGTTACCAGGACATCACCAATGCAACACCCTGGCCGGCTTCTTCGTTTAAGATGGTAAATACCCCGCATTTTGAGCCGACAATCGACGGCTCGGTGCTACCAGAAGCACCTGAAACGGTGTTTCGTGAAAACCGTCAGAATCCAATCCCGCTAATCATCGGAAACAATGCTGATGACGGAACCACCCTTGCAGCTGGTGCCAATATGACAGTTCCGGAGTACAGCACCTTTATCCAGAGCAGGTTTGGGAATGAGTCCAGTGCGATTCTCGAAAAATATCCTGCGAATTCCACAGATGAAGTCCAACTCAGACTGGAACAGATCATGACCGATTACGACTTTACAGACCCGGTAAAGTTTGTCGCCAAATCCATGGCAAATATCAGCCCTGACACCTACCGGTACCAGTACTCGTATGTCCTACCCGGGCAACCTTTTGGTGCATTCCATGGTAGTGAGACCATGCTCATCTTCAACGTCCCGCTACCTCAAAACCCGGTAACCGATTCAGTCAGAGAGAACATGATCGATCTCTGGACTCGGTTTGCAAAGACCGGTGATCCAAACGGCGGAATGAATATCACCTGGCCGAAGTACACCCAGGATGAAGCCTATCTGGATATTGGATCAGTTCCAGCAGTGAAGAGTGAGTCGTAAACCTCACTCCTTTTTTGATGCTCATTGTATCCCCATGCCTGATTCACGTATAACTGGACATGAGATTCATGATTCTACTCTACGGTAAAACAGGGAGAGAATGGGAGTCTGCCAGGAGATCACGAAACAGACACTCCCACCATAAATCAGGAAAGAACAGTCCATGTTTCGAAAAAAGAGTTTCCGGGTTGAGTCTTCAGAAAAATTATGAGGTCAGGGGATTTCCCAGATTCTGAATCTTCTCCTGCATGTCAGGAGTTACTTGTTTGACCAGTTCTGCATTATACGACCCGCTTGGCTCATACGTAAGCGTATTATTAAATATTTCATCTGCTGCCACTGCGTAGAAACGTGACTTTGCAGCAATCGTTCCATCTGTTACTGCCGGATCAACATCGGTTGCAAAGATAGAGATCGTATTGTCGCTGTTCCGGACAATATCAAAGGTTCTGAACTGCTGCGGGAAATCACGGAGTGATGAGGTTTCAACCTCCCAGAATCCGAGTTCCGGGTGGTCAGGATCCGGCGATATCTGCGGAGTTATGGCATTGACATGACGATGTCCTGCAATCCACAGGATCAGATTTGGATAGGAATGCAGGGTATCCAGGAGTTGCTGCTCAGATACCTGAGCAACCGAACTCCACCCCGTATATTCGTCAAGGGAAGAACCACTCGCGTCTGTTGCTATCGGGATGTGAGCAGCAATAATCATCAGTTTACCTTCAGCCTGACCCTGATCCAGTTCATGTACAAGCCAGGTATACCGCTCATTATCAAGGGAACCATGTCCATATCCGCCATCATTGGTATCATTCGCGTTCTGGGTATCGTCAAGCACAATGACCTTTATCGGAACGTCTGATTTCGGTTCGAATGAATAACATGCAAAACCATTTTCAGCGTCTGATTTGTTGAATCCGTGACCTTTTGGATTAGAAGTCGTGTTGAAAAATTCACCCATCCATTCAGGAACCGTAAGGACCCGGCGGTTTGGATCGGCAGCCAGCACTTTTGGAGGTGTTTTGAAATCAGATACATTTCCAACTCCGATAATATCTCCATTCACCGTTCTGCCATCGATTGCACCCATATAGAATCCACGGCTCTTGATACCCAGAGGATTGGTGAAAATATTACCCATGTTCAGGATATACGCTCCGGTATAGTTCGATCTCAGGTAATCATCAGGAGGGTTTGTTCCGATCCAGTTGTGATCGTGATTGCCAAGAACCTCATACCAGGGTATCGACTTGTTCAGTCCTGCTGCCTGGTACACATCCTGATAATCATTCAGCGGTCCGGGAACTGGATCATCCTTGACACCTGAATCAGGATTTATTCTTTTCCCGTCCATGACGTCAATGAACCATCTGAGTTCATTGTATTGTTCGTTGTTGGCAACGTCACCGAGAGCGATACCAAAATCAAAAGGATCTGTGGTATGTAAGGCGTTCACGGTCTGGACAGCAGCATCAAGGACCTGAGTGGATGAGAGCATTACCGGTGAATACCCTGATGACTGACCCCCTTTGTACCCGAAATAGATTCCTTGAGCGGGAGTTTCTTTGTCAGTGATATGAACATCAGTAATGTCAAAAAAACGGAGCAGTTTTGCAGAACCGTTCTCCGATACATCCGAGTACCCGGATGGCATCAGGTCTGTTCTCTTTTCATATCCAAGTCCATCGCCAAACTCCCATACTCCATATCCATATACCGAGTAGTTAGATACATCATCAGGAAGGATCTGAGGTGATGCCAGAGGCACGGCAACAGGAATTACAGTACGATTCAGGGTTGTTACGACTGTTGAATCTATAGGATAGGCTCCAGCGATGCATCCTAAAAGGATTATTCCAAGCAAAATTCCTATTGCCAACCTTGGTTTCATGATTCTACTGGGGTCATTCTCTATTTAAAAATGATGTAAGAATCCTATTCTATTCATTTTGATTCGATTACCACCCCGGTTATCAGCGGTCATCTCAAGATCTCCTGAAAATCCCGGGATGGTGCTATGGGATGGTCAAAAAATGGAGATTATATTATTCGAGGTCTTGAAACAGGGCACTCGTTGAATTATCGCTCTTCACACTCGGGACTGTATCGATATCAAGGTACTGACCCTTCTTCTTGGTGTAATTCGGCCAGGTGATATTCATTCCACCGTTTGGATCTCCGGTCTTTGCAAACCGTGTCCAGAGATCTACCACATTCCCGGCCACTACCGGATCTGAAGGTACTCCTGGAACTCCGAACAACAGTAAGGTCTCACTTCCATGAAAGGCACCTGATGGCTGACCGGGAATGACATATGAATACCGGTACAGATACGTATCAGGGGTGATGTCCCCCATGGATCCAGCTGCAAACTTCACCGAATCACTGAAATCATAATCGGTCATGATCTCTGCCAGTCGGAGTTGCACTTCTGAAGTTGAATTCGCAGGATATTTTTCAAGAACTACACCGGCCTCATCGCCGAACCGGTTTGTAAGGAAAGATATGTACTCAGGAACCGTCATATTGGCATCAGCCGCAAGAGTTGCTCCGTCATTGGCGTTGTTCCCGATCATAAGAGGGACCGCATTTTCCTGGTGGAGACGGAACATGGTGTCCAGGGTGTCCGGGATAACCCATCCATCAATTGTTGGCTCAAACATGACCGTGTGGGTAGTCCGGAATGAGGACGGTGACCACGGTGTTGCATTGATCAGGTCTTCGGGACTGATATTTCGCATCTGCTCAATGGCATCAGGTCGGGAGTAGCCAAGGTTTTGTGCAAACCATTCACCAAATTGTTCAGCATTCTCCTTGGAATGGGTGGCATTAATGATGGCCCCGTTTGCCCAGAAAGGACCACTCTGGACAATTGCCTGCTGGTAAAGGCCCTTACTCTCCGGGCTTATCAGGTGGATCAGAACACTTTCACCGCCGGCTGACTGCCCGAATATTGTCACCCTGGACGGATCACCCCCAAACGATCCGATGTTTCGCTGGACCCACTCAAGAGCAGCAATCTGATCGAGAATTCCATAATTTCCTGAACTATTATGCATAGATTCGGCATCCAGTTCCGGGTGGGCAAGGAAACCCAGTGCTCCAAGCCGGTAGTTAGGGGTGACCAAGATAACCCCTCTTTCAGCCAGGGTGGTCCCATTATAGACAGGCATGGATCCAGCCACATCAGCAAATCCTCCCCCATAGAAAAAGACCATTACCGGAAGTTTTTCGTCATCACTCTTTGCCGGGGTCCAGACATTGAGATATAAGCAGTCCTCACTCATGTTGAGCGGCTCCGATCCTGACGAAGGAGTCTTACCGGTGGAAACCCGTTGAGGGCAGGTTGCAGAATACTCCTTCGTCTCTTTGACACCTTCCCAGGGTGTTACAGGTGCCGGGGGCTTCCATCGTAGTTCTCCGGTTGGTGGTGCAGCGAATGGGATGCCATGAAAGACACGGATATTATCCTGATGAAAACCCGATATTAAACCAGTATCTGTCTTTACTATTGTTGATGGTGATTCATTCTGAGAAGAACCGGCAGAGATACCAACGATTACCAGGCAGATCATCAAAACTGAAAGAATTACCAGATTATTATTCATCTATATCACACTCTCCCGCACTATCAGATAGAAGAGCCTGATTCTCAAAGAATGATAGTATCCTGGAAAACTTGGCACCGTGGGTGACGTGGAAATTCTACCCTATAGCACTCGTGAGTATGTAGCAGAAAAAGAGTTAAGGTTATGGATCTGGAAGGGATACAGGATATCGAACAGGCTTCGTTTTACATGATATCCAGAACCTTCCGATACGATCATTTCTGATCTATTCGATATTGATATCCCGGCAAATGAAGATGTATGAATATGGATCATGCACAAGAGGCAGTTGACCTGCTAGCTGAAGGGTATACCTGTTCACAGTCTGTCTTTTCTGTGTATGCAAAAGAACACGGACTTGACCCGGTTCTGGCACGGAAGATCGCAACAGGATTTGGAGGAGGGGTTGGCAGGACCGGGAATTTGTGTGGGGCAGTGAGCGGTGCCATACTGGTTCTCGGTCTTATCAGGGGGATGAACTCTCTTGATGAGCCTGAATGGCGTGACAAAAGTTATGCCCTTGACAAGGAGTTTATCGAGAGGTTTGTCGCAAAATTCGGGTCAATCCAGTGTCCTGATCTCCTGGGATACAATATGGCAATCCCGGAGGAGTTTGCAGAATCAAAGAGGGTTGGAGCGGCGAAGAAGGTGTGTCCTGAACTGGTCCGGGGAGCTGCTCAGATCCTTGATGAGATGTTAAATAGTAAATAATTCGTGAGTAGCCCGTTTCTGACCGGCATAATTGCTTTGCAATAGGGACTTAAAGGAACACAAATAAAGACACATGAATGGAGAACTATTCATGAAACCGATCTTTTCCCTCGTTATGTACTGCCTCCTGGTAACACTGGTTTTAGCAGGAGTTCATGCTGATTCGGCAGATGATTTCCTCAACACAGGAAATACACTACTTTATAAAAATAATGACTATTCCGGTGCATTGGATGCGTATGAACAAGGTATCCAATTAAATTCAACTAATACAGCACTATGGAATGGTAAAGCCTACGTTCTTCAAAAATTAAATCGCTATACCGAAGCACTTGATGCAGTGAATAAAGCTCTTGAGCTTAATCCTAAAAATCCTCAGGCATTAAACACGAAAAAGTCAATATCAGATCATTTGGGAAAAGAGACCTTCTTCAAAAACGGGAGCGATTCTCTGTTTAACCAGGGGAGTGATTTACTTACAAAGAAGGATTATTCTGGAGCTTTAAAAATATTTACCCAGGATACTCAAGAAAATCCAGAAAGTGCTGATGCATGGACAGGAAAAGGATATGTCCTTTCTACATTGGACAAGGATAGTGAAGCTATAGATGCCTTAAACAAGGCACTTGAGTTGGATCCAGATAATTCATTTGCAAAAGAAACAATAGAAAATTTAGTTAAGCATTTGGATGATAAAGGAAATGCCCTCATAAAATCCAATAATTTTTCAGGAGCAATGGAGATAATAAATTTAGCAATTCAAGCAAATCCGAAGGATGTTGTCGCATTAAATAATAAGGCCTACATTCTGGAGAATACGGATAAATATGACGAAGCACTTGAAGTCATAAATCAGGCACTTGAAGTTAATCCGCAGTTTTCAAGTGGCTGGCTAACGAAAGGATATATTTTGAGTGGATTGGGTAAAACAGAAGAGGCATTGAATGCTTTCAATGAAACCCTTAAATTAAATCCAGATAATAAGAATGCAAAATGGGGCATTGATAATATCCATAAGAATCAAACATACCGTTAAATTTTTTTAGCCGACGAAAAGACCTCATTCAGGGCAATTATACCCTGAAGAACAGGTTTTTTACTGGTCATGTAATTAGTCTGTTTTGTAGGACATACTCTGCTCAAACACCGGAATGTGTTGTACCTTAATGAACCCAGTTTTTCCTGGAAACAGATCAACAAAAGAATGATAGAAAGTGAAGAGGATATAGCAACCGTTAAGCTGATACAGAGGTATAATTCAAGGAACACAATTATGAACGATTCTGTTCTCTCCGGGATCATCAGAATAATCGTTGATACTGCAGATCCTGATTCAATTATACTCTTTGGTTCCAGAGCAACAGGGACCCAACAGGATGACAGTGATTATGACCTTTGTATCTTAAAAACAGGGGTCAGTGAGAGAAGAAAACTGACAATGCAATTATACCAGCAATTATGGGAAGTTGAGGCTCCTGTCGATATTCTGGTTGAGACGCCAGACTCCTTCAATAGGTACAAGACAAATCCTCATCTTATCTATCGCGAGATCGCACAGACAGGGAAGGTCTCCTGTATGAAAAACCGGGAAATTGTTAAAGACTGGATGGCCCGGGCTGAGAGTAACCTCTATCGTACCAGAGCGGGTCGCGTATCTGTAAGATTCAATTGACAGATATGTTTGATGCGACAGATGTGTAATGTTCGCTCTAAAGGCGATAGAATGGCAAACTTCTATATGAAGTAGTTTTGAACGCTAGTTATTTTAGAATTTTTTTATTTGGCTTTTTAATTATAAAATAATCAAAAATCAGTAATTCGGCTTATTAAATAGGCCAGATGGTTTTACAGAAAATCTAAATTTATCTTCAGTGTTTGCGAGTTTAATTATTTTTCCTACGAGGGAAAGAATGTACTTCCTTGATTCCCGGGAACACATAACGATGGAAAAAGGTCCGAGAGGTATACGAAGAAATTTATCTAAATGAAGATAATATTATAGAGATTAGAAAATTGCACCTAATCGTTATGTGTGCTAAAAATACATAACGAGGATAAAAATTTTAATCCCCTATAATCAATCATTTTTTAATTTTGCAATCAATTTTAAGATTTTACTTCCTCACTCGTTACAGATTTCCGGGAATCTAGGGTACTTGGGAGCATTGGGTGCGATATAAACTATTTCAATCAATTCATTTAGATTTACTTTGACTTGTATACCATCCTGATAAAGTGTGTCTATCTTGAGTAAATCTTCAATTGAAGGATTTTGTAAAAAATTATTATTCTCATTAAAACCAATGGATTTAGGATTATTATTTTTTAAATATTCGTCAATTGTGAATGAATTTTGAATAATGGCTCTTAATTCTCTATCACATTCGAAACTTTTTCTCTTAATAAAAAACCGATATATCTTGTCGTCAATTAATTCTTTTTTTACCTGTGATTCATCATAGATAACTTTTCCAAGATGGATTTTACATTTAGGATTTTTTTCGAGACATAACTTCAATCTTCCCACTGTTGTCTGGATTGCAACGGATTCATTTGTTTTAGAATATAATTTCCACAGAGCAGCTGACTCAATGTTATTGATATGGAAACAACAAGCAAAGGATGTTTTTCTTAAAAATCGGGTGTAAATCCCGTATAAATTCTTTACATACTCTACATTTTCATTTGTTAGAGGGAATTTGTTATTTGCAATATTATCTCTGCATTTTATTTCGATATATGAATCTGATGAAAACCCTTCATATGTATCTTCGAATTGATCCAATCTTGAAAAATATAGCGATTGATCTAATAAAAGACTACAAAATTTTGTAAAGTCCATAAACTTCCAAATTTTTTGCTCATCATTAGGTAAAACCAGAGCATCTTTAAATTCTCCATCATCTAGAGATTCTATTGGAATTAGCATAATTTAAGATATAACAAATTAATAATTTTCAATGACAGGAGTCATCGCTAAGACAGATACCAATTGATATTTATTGGCTTTTTAAGATATTGAATTATGCTCATATATAGTTCAAACGATTCAAAAAATATGTTGAATTGATACTATTGATGACCAAATCCTGTCATTTGATAGTTGATATATCCCTTCCTATAATAAATCATTCCCTTTTTACCTTTCATGCTCATTTCCCAGAGATAAAATACAGATCTAGTGAAGAATTAGGCCCTGATTTAAACTAAAGTCATGAATTATACATGGTAACGCCAGTATTCTGTCTGTAAAAAATAAAAAAGACATATATTCTGATTAAAGGGTAGAATTCCCTTAATGTGTCAATAAAAAGAAAAGCAGCGATTGCTTTTACAATCACGTAACAAGCTGTTTAGAATATATGGGCCCGCGGAGATTCGAACTCCGGACCTCCGCCGTGTAAAGGCGGTGTCATAACCAACTAGACCACAGGCCCTGCCCTATTAGGTTACCGGTTTACAGATTTATACCCGTAGGTTCCGAAGACATCAATTCAACCCATGAGTCACGTGAACATCAAAGAGCCCCCGGGCCGAGAACATCTCATGATTATCGATCCTCCGGCCCTGTTCGTCAAAACTCACGTCAAAATTCGTCTGAACGAAACCCCGACCCATATAACTCCGGGAGGCATCACGCTTCAGACCCGCAGAAAGCAGGGCGCTCTCATCAGAACTGCTGACTGAGACAGAGTCCTCTGATCTCTCTGACAGCGTCGGTATATCCGGAGTCGGGGTTGCAACCGGAGAGGCCGCTTTCTCCTCCTCGATCATATCCATCATCATCAGGCGGTATTTGGTGGGAATGATCATCGTGGGCGAATGCTGCTCTGATGTTGCATACACAGGCACAACCAGTAAAGCAAACAGAAAAACCAGAAGACCAAGAAGAATAACCCACCCACAGATTCGCATACTGACCCCCGGTATTCAGGCAGAACTCAGAGTGACCCCCCGTCACCCCGGCCTGCCACGGTATACAATACTTACTTCCTTAAGAAAAATACTCTCTGGTTTGTCATCCTGACCGGGCGATATAGGTCAGGAGATCCTGGCCCCTGAATACCGTGGATCTTCCAATCTTCTGGAATCCAATCCTCTGTTCCTTGACATACTTCCTGATCGTTGAGATCGAGAGGTGAAGCAGAGCAGCAGCCTCGGTCTGTGAGTACACCTGCTCCGGATTTATTCGCCCGATAGAATTCATATCAACCGAGGTCATCACCGGAGCGATCGGTTTTCTGATCCTGACAAGAGCCTCATCAGAGACCGAACCTGCAAGCGGTTCCTCACTGTCAATGACTGCAGACAACCCGGAAACAGGAGAGAAGGTTGTCTGAACCGCAACAGACTCATGCGGTACCTGGGTGACAGTGCGTGATACCCCGGCAGTATACTCGAGAACTGAAAGCCGTTTCTGAAGATCAGCAAGAAGCAGATCGTGAGCAGAGATCCTGGACTCCAGAAGAGAGACAGAACCCTCCCTGGCCACTCCAGGCTGCATCTCCGGTGCCTGTATACCAGCCGGAGTTCCTGCCGTCCAGTCAGAACCAGCATGAAACGCCTTGCAAAATGACCCAAGCACATCCCGTACCAGGACAGACAGGGTCGCCTCACGTGACTCGGCAATCCCCAGCAGATCGTTGATCAGATCCTTATCAAGAGAAACGGTGACATCTTCGCGTATTACAACCGGACCATCCTGCATATTGACACCATGAAACGTATACCAATAATCTCTCCTGCAGACTTAATCAATGAACCGCTGCTCAGCAGCATTTATGCCGTTAACCTTATGGCAGACTACCGGACTGCTCAATAACCCTATGGTGAGGCAGAACAGATTCATACCTACACATGGATGCAGATAGATCCCAGGCTCCTAAAGCAATCCTCTTCGATCTCGACAATACACTCTGTACGTTCGTGGATGCAAAACGGGCCGCCTGCAATGCAGTAATAGATCTTACAGGAACGGGATCAGCAGACGAACTCTTCTCATACTTCTTACGGCCAAGATACAACTTCGAGGATCACGCCCATATCACGGATTACTTAACAGACATCGGAGTGTACTCAAAGAGACTGGCAGAAGAAGCAGGCGGGATCTACGATACAGTAAAACTCGACACCATCACTCTGTACCCGGGAGTTTCGGAGACACTTGACACCCTCACAGAGGCCGGGGTGGAGATTGCTGTTGTTACCGACGCTTCAAGCACCCAGGCTGAACTCAGGATGCACAGACTCGGGATAGACTCGCAATTCCCGGTACTTATAACCCCTGACCGGTCAGGGCAGAGAAAGCCGAACCATGCCTCATTTCTCATGGCAATGGAGCGGCTGGAAACAACACCTTCAGAAACATGGGTTGTGGGTGACTCGCTCAGGCGGGAGATTGCACCGGGTCTTGAGATCGGGCTGACCACCGTGTTTGCGCAGTACGGAGACTGGATAAAGATTGAGATGCCGGAGATACAACCACATCATGTCCTGAACCAGTTCGAGGACCTTATGAGCCTTCCAGGGCTTGACCATTTGTGAACACGTAAACCTTGTACAAACCCGGCCTGATTCACCCGGGTGACTGAACCCGATACCCGTCACGGGGCACAAGGATCTCGAACCGAGCTCCATGACCGGCTGTCCCGGTCTCCCTGAACCTGATCCCAGTGAGATCCAGGATCTCAGTTGCCATGTATAACCCGTGCCCGTAACTATCCCGGCCGGTCCTGGAGAAGATACGCTCTTTCTCTGTTTCTGCTATGCCGGGTCCGTTATCCTCTATGATCAGGGTAAGCCCTTCGCCAGTTACCTCATAGGAGAAACTGACAGTCACCTGCTCACCCCCATAGATATGGCTGTTTGAGACGATCTCAAATACAACCTGCTCAAACATCCGGTCAACATAGATGAAGACTCCGGAAAGTGATCGATCTGACCTGATCTTTCCTGCAAACTCATGTCTTGAGAGGACCTTATACACCACTGCATCTACATCCATAAAATCAGGAGGATGAAGCCCGATTCCCTGGTAATCGCGGGTGAGATCTACCAGATACTTGATTCTGGCAGCGATATTCTGCTCTTTGGATATCAGCAGTTCTGCCTCCTCTCCCTTCACAAGTTCAGCAAGGATATCAAGGTACCCGATCAGACCGGTCAGCTGGTTCATGATGTCGTGCCTCATGATCCCGTTGAGCAGGTTGAGCTTGGCATTCGCACCCCTTGCTGCCTGTTCTGCCCGGACAATGGTGTCCATCTCACGGGTGGATGCCATCATCACGCTGAACGTGTTATCTGATCTGAACGTCGAGGTGAAGACCGATTCAACCCAGCGGTACTCATTAAGGTGGTTTCTTAACCGGTACCGGATCCGGCAGACCCCGGGACCTGATATCAGCGGTTCACCACAGGACTTCACCCGTAAAAGATCCTCGGGATGGACGTAATGTAGAAGAGAGGTCCCACTCAGTTCACTCGGCCTCAACCCAAAGAGAGAATATGACGACGGGGTCGAAGAGCTGAAGATGAACTCCTGATCGTGCCGGGAAATAACATCAGGAGTGTCACCGTGCCCGAGGTGGATCGACTTCGAACCCCCGGCAAGCGAGACCTTATCGCCCCAGGTCACCGAAACAGTGCCATCTGAGAGGCGGGCGATCATGACCCTGATATCCTGCCCTTCCCGTCCGCATGGGACATATCCTGAAAGGACCTCTCCCTGACCGGTCGCCTCGTCGATGAGATCCCTGATAACGCTGACAGCAGGCAACGGAAGCAGGAGATCCAGTGTTGGCGGAGGGGTCAGGTCTGAACCCTGATCCCTAATCGATTCCGGCAGACCCGGAATGATCGCCAAGACCTGTAGTGTTCCGGCTTCATCAGGAAGTACCTGAAAGATGGTGCCTGCAGGAGGGAGATCACAAGACAGTGTAGCTGACTTGTCAGGCGTCTGAGTGTCCATGTATGATCACCGATCTGTCAGGGATGTGAACTTTTTGCCTGTTCCGGTCATAATCATGATATTCCATACACCTTGTTAATAAAATTCCTGAGCTGCATACCAGTATTCACCGTTATAACTCAGGCCAACTCCAATCTTACTGGCAAGGGGATCGAGGATGTTTTCACGATGCCCTTTGCTCTTCATCCAGCCGGTCATGACACCTTTTGCAATAGACTCGGGATCGGTGGGGTTCACATACCCATAGCCCGCAACATTGCCGGTACCGACGTATGCAATATTCTCAGCAACTCCTATCCTCGCTCCTCCTTCGATCTCTTTCACCGTATTGTACCCGGCGGCTTTGGCACGGTCAGACTGGTCATGCCCGTCAGGATCGGTGTGACTGAAGAACCTCTGGGTTATCATCCGATCCGTGTAGGTAACTGCGAGCATGGCAAGGTCATCATCCCAGATGAGTGGCGTGACGTTATTTGAAGATCTGACATTATTGGTCATCGAGAAGATGAGTCGTGCCACCTCATTGCGTAGGGTTTCATTAGAGGGAAGGGGACGTGCCTGAACCCTGACGGGAGCGGTCAGAATAGCAGTGTTGTCAAGGAGATGCTTCTCATCGCCCTCATGATCCTCCACATAGGCAAACAGCCGGTAACTGCCGGGAGGAACGGCTACAGGCATCGTGTCCAGTGAGGAGAGTTCGACAGATGCTCCGGGTGCGAGCGGATCACCGGTAGTCACCTGGATATAGGTGTCATTCTTTGAGAGGTGATCATCTGTCGAGATGTAAAACCCGACCGAGATGAGGCCTGATGTCGCATTGCCGTGGTTTTCAACCGTGACATTGATCGGGTAGGGATACCCGGGATTTGCTGTCAGAGGAGCAGATATTTCAGATACCGTGAGATCTGACCAGGGTGAGATCACCGCAGTGGTGCAGACCGGAATGAGGATGAATAAAACGAAGAGACTACAGGACAGGCAGGAAACTCGCATATGTAATCAGTACTCTTGCCACCAGGTATTTAGATGGTTTCTGATCGAAAAAGGGTTATTTCTTCGAAGGCTTCTTCGGCTCTTCAGGTTCGAGATCCATGAATTCGATATCGCCAAAGTCCTCGTCGCCACCGGATAGATCGTTGTCCATCATGTCAGGTTCAAGCGAGAGGCTGTCATCGAGATCAGGAAGCCCTGCTTCGGAGAGACCACCACCAGATCCCCCGGACTCTTCTGCCGGGGCCGATGAGGGCTCTTCATCCATGACCAGGAGATCATCACCGGAGAGATCCATCATCGAATCATCGCCCATGATATCAGACTCTCCTATATCGGATTCAAGGTCACCGTCAAACCCGGGGAGGCCTCCATCTGAAAGTGACTCTGCAGGAGCCTCTGCCGACTCTGATGGCGCTGCCATCGCCGCACCCCCGTCATCTCCAAGGAGACCGGAGTTATCGTCCCCAAAGTCCGGCGGCATCTCGTCGCCTCCGCCAAACTCATCTCCGCCTCCAAAGTCGTCAAATCCTCCCAGGTCATCGTCAAGACCCGGGAGTTCACCAGCGTCGCCTTCTGATTCAACAGAGCCGAAGTCGTCAGGGAGCGGAAGATCTCCCATCTCTCCGCTGTCTGAACCAGAGACTTCAGGGGCAGAGGCTGCAGCAGATACTGCCATGCCAGCAGCTGCAGCCCCGGCCGCTGCGGCGGTAACAACTGTCCCGGAGGCCGGGCGTGCAGGGCGGAGTGGTTCAGGAGCGGGAAGCCCGTCTTCACGCCTTCGCTCGGTAACATATGCGGTGATCCGTTCGCGTACCGGGAGCCCGGATCTCGGGGATTTGAACGGGACCGGTGTAGCCCCGGATGTAGTGCCACCCTTTGCCTTCTTCCCCTCTTCCTTTCTCGTCTTTATAAACGGGAGGATAAAGGTGAAAAGCACAAATGTAACCGCCCCGGCCCAGACAGCAAAATATATAGAGACCAGGACTCCCTTCAGATCAAGTTTGAATCCTGAGGTCACAAGATTGAACAGGAGAAGGATCGCAAGAGTTACTCCGAACACGATCGCGATAATGCTATTTCTCTCCAGCTTCATACGACCCCGGGTTTATAATTTAGACCGACTAAATCCAGTATCCTTCTCGTCTCAATGAGTTGATTCCGGAAACAGACGTCCGTTGATAGTAGGTTGTACAATTCCGGCATTTATGTTCTCTGATCGGAGCTTCAGACCCGGGATGTATAAACACCTGATAATTCAGGGCACTAATAAATGACACCGTTGATCAGAGATCCCTGATCACCATCATTCTGGCATCGGTCATCTCCTCAATTGCATACCTGGGACCTTCCCGTCCGCATCCCGAGCGTTTCACCCCGCCGTATGGCATCATGTCAACTCTGAAGGTTGGGATATCCCCGATGATGACGGTGCCGACCGCAAGGCGGGAGAACGCATACCTGGCCCTAGAAAGATCCCGGGTAAATACTCCGGCCTGAAGCCCGTATACCGAGTCATTGACCGCATCAACTGCCTCTTCAAAGCGGTCATACGGAGTGACCGTGATGATCGGTGCAAAGACCTCCCTGCAGTTCACATCCATACCGCCTGATGTGCCGGTCAGGATTGCCGGCTGCAGGAGGGACCCGGTCAGGGTGCCACCCCTGACAAGGGTTGCTCCTGCTGTGCAGGCGTCGTTGATTCGTTTCAACGCGTGCTGAGCCGCTTCCTCTGAAATCATCGGCCCCACGTCGGTCTTCGGATCTGCAGGATCGCCAATAACCAGAGCGTCAGCCAGTTCGCAAAGCCTGGCAAGCAGGGGCTCATACACCAGCCGGTGCACAAATACCCTCTGAACCGAGATGCAGACCTGACCGGCCTGGGAGAATCCACCTTCAATGATCCGGAAAGCAGCACGGGAGAGGTCAGAGTCCTCATGCACAATGACTGCACCGTTTCCCCCGAGTTCGAGTGTCACCTTCCCGCATGAGGCACGGGATCGCAGACGCCAGCCGACGTCAGGAGAACCGGTAAATGATACACACCCGATACGCGGGTCTGTTGCGAGAACTTCGGCATCATCCGGCCTGCATACCAGAACACTTACCGCAGATGGAGGATATCCAGCCTCAAGCAGCAACCGACCGAGCAGAAGTGACGAGAACGGGGTTGCAGAGGCAGGCTTTAGAATGATAGCATTGCCTGACGCAACTGCCGGGCCAAGCTTGTGACAGGCAAGGTTCAGCGGGAAATTAAACGGCGTTATCCCAAGAACAACCCCGACAGGAAAACGCTGGACAATTCCTACACATCCTTCACCCGGCACTGTCCGGTCCAGGGGGATCACCTCACCGCCGATCCGCACAGACTCCTCTGCCGATATCAGAATAGTCTCAATCGCCCTGGCAGTCTCACCTTCAGCGTTCCTGCGTGGTTTTCCTCCTTCAGCGATGAGGAGGCTGACAAACTCCTCGCGATGAGTTGTCATCAGCTCGGCAAGACGGCGGAGGATCGCAGCGCGCCGGTGGGCAGGAAGCAGGGCAGTCTCTGCTGCACCTGCCGTTGCTGCCTGCAGCGAATCTTCTATATCTGCACCGCTGCATCGGCATACCTGACCTATTGAATTTCCTGAAAAAGGATTTCTGATCACGTACCGGTCATCAGTCTTCCGCTCACGCCCACCCACGATGCATGCCCACTCATCCATGCAATGAGTGGGAGAGAGGAACTCTTATCTTCACCGTTCTGGATGCATCATTTCGCGGGCCTTTAAAAGAGGAAGGACCTGAATCAGACAGCAACCAGATGAAGCACTGCTCCTGCTCCAAGCCCCAGGAGAAGGGTGTAACAGGCGATGATCATGGCAGTCTTCCATCCCATCTCCCTCGAAAGAACTGCGATGGTCGAGATACACGGGACAAAGAGGGTGCTGACAAGGGCGAAGATATAGAGTTGAAGCGAGGTCAGCACCAATGGAAGATCTGCTGTGCCTGCGAGAACGATGAGGGTCTCAAAAGCCATCTCTTTGCGAAGAATGCCAAAGAGCAGGGCAGTTGAAGCAAATCCGGGAAGACCGAGCACATTCTCCATGAACGGGGCGACCGCATTCTGAAAGAGGGTTGTGATCCCGTAATACCCGGCAAGCCCGAGGATTACACTGCTGACCATCAGAAGAGGCATCGCAATAACAAGAAACTCCCTGATGTGCAGCCAGGATCGTGTGATCACCTGATGCAGCCGGGGAGTGCGAAGCGGGGGGAGCTCAAGGACCATGCCAAGCGGGTTTCCAGGTGTTATTCGTGAGAGGAGGACACCGGTTATGACAATCAGCACAAAGACGATGAGATAGAGGGAGAGGGCAGCTGCAATGCCGATGAAGGCTGCAACGATTCCTGCAATAATAACAGTCCTGGCAGAGCAGGGAACCATGGTGATCAGCACTGCTGCTATTGTCCTCTCCCGCCTGGTGCCGAGCTGGCGGATTCCCATGATGGCAGGCACATTGCACCCGAGACCGAGGACCATTGGAATGATAGCCTGACCGTGCAGCCCAAACCGGTGCATCACGCGGTCGGAGAGGAACGCGATCCTGGTCATGTATCCCGAGTCTTCAACCAGTGAGATCAACAGGTAGAACGTGAAGACATACGGGAAGGCGACACCGAGTCCGGCCTGGATCGCAATCGCGAGTGACAGCAGTACTTCAGATACCAGAGGATCGAAGCCTGCTGTCCTGATCGGGCTTACCATCAGGAACTCAAAGATATCGACGATGATCTCTTCCATGTACGACCCGATCACAAAGACGATCGTCAGCATCGAGGCGAGAAAGACGAGCATGATCGGGATGCCGGGAAATACTCTTGTCAGGTACTGATCAGGGTCAGAGAAGAGTCCGGGGGTGTTTGTGGTCACTACCGCTGTAGCGATCCGGGAGGCTGCATGATGGCGGTTCGCTGCAATCAGCTGATGAACAGACATCCGGTGCTCATCGATGATCTCAGGAACTATCGTGGCTGCTGCATCCATCAGCACCGGATCGCTGCCGATCCCCTGAAGGGCGAGGATGGCTTCTGCACGGCCGGTACTGGCAAGACGCTGCAGGCTCCGGACTGCTGCCTCGATATGAAGATCATACTGGACCGGATATGTCCCGGTCTTTGCATGCTTCGTTGCAAGCGGAATGATCTGATCGATGTTCCGTCCGAGTGATGCTGCAGTCGGGATGACCGGAACACCGATCAGGGATGAGAGTTTTTCGATATCGATTGTGATCCCTGCTTTCGCTGCCTCATCCACGATATTGAGGATCACAATGACCGGCAGGTTGAACTCAAGCAGCTGGAGAAGTAGGTACAGATTGCGTTCTAGGTGGGTCGCATCAAGAATGACTGCATACACGTCGAAGGCATGGGTAACAACGGTATCCCTGACGAGCTCTTCTTCCGAGTTTGCCCCGTCAAGTGAGTAGATACCAGGAAGATCTACCACCTCGATCTGCCTTCGTTCATGACAGACCGTGCCGGTGCAGAGATCAACGGTAGTACCAGGATAATTGCTGATCTCTACGCCTACACCGGTAAGTTGGGAGAAGATGAGCGATTTGCCAACGTTCGGATTCCCAATAAGCCCGATCTTCATCTGCAGGCACCGACAAGAATCAGCCGTGCAATATCAGCGCTGATGGCAATATTGCAGCCTTTCACCTGGATAAGTACCGTCTTTGCCATACGGCGGAGAATGGTCACCTCTTCACCAGGGATAAGTCCGAGATCTGCAAGCCGTTCGGCCCGTCTGCCCTCTTTTACCGCCTCGATACAGACCCGTTCACCTTCATGGCACTCGGCAAGGATGTGACAGACTGACCCCTGTGAGTTCAGGGAGGATGGATCTGAACCGATGAAGCTATTGAGACGGCTGATCGTCTCTTCTGATGCATGATGTTCAAGGGTGCATGCCTGTTTGTGGGCAGTGCTACGATCCATGCCAAGCATCTCTTCAAAGAACGTCTCAAGCACCTTGTGCTTCTTCATCACTGCCTGTGCAGCTGCAGCACCGGAGGTGGTCAGATGGACAAGGCTTCCTGCATCAATAACGAGTTCTCCGGATGCTGCGATCTCACCCAGAGCATCCTGAACTTCACGGAGATCCCGCTCCACAAGTCCGGCTATCTCTGCAGCGTCAGGGCTTCTACCATTGCGTGACTCCAGACGGGAGACTGCAAGAAGAAGATCTTCACGCTCTGCCGGATCCATGCATCATGGTTATCATTGCCGGGTTTTAATCAGATCGAACAAGGCATGTTTTCAGGGGCTGACTGATCCGGACTATATAGAAAGACGAGGATGTACAGATATGATGAGCGGGATACATACAGGGACCACCTCTCCGTCAGGC
Source organism: uncultured Methanospirillum sp. (assembly GCF_963668475.1). Classification (GTDB taxonomy): domain Archaea; phylum Halobacteriota; class Methanomicrobia; order Methanomicrobiales; family Methanospirillaceae; genus Methanospirillum. Next base: position 3,400,845 of record NZ_OY764544.1, on the reverse strand, counting down.
CCCGGTGTCAGGCTGACCCGGATCATCGCCACAATCGGGCCTGCCTCTTCTGATATCGGTACAATAGGAGATATGATCCGCGCCGGGATGGATATAGCACGGCTCAACCTCTCCCATGGAACCCTGGAAGAGCACGAGGAGATTGTTTCCATGATCAGGCTAGCGGCCAGGGAACTGGGCAGACAGGTCGCGGTGATGATCGACGTGCCAGGGCCGAAACTCAGGGTGCGATCCCTTCCGGTAGGTGACGGATCGTTTCTTCCTCATGAGAAGGTGATCCTCTCTGCTGATCCTCACGAGGGCGAGATCGGGATCGGACCAGCCTCATACATCCCGACTGTCTGCGAAGGAGATGCGATCCTTCTTGCTGACGGAGCAGTTCTTCTCAGGGTCACCTGCGTTGGGAAGACGATAGAGGCGGAAGTGGTGTCAGGTGGTTCGATCCGGACCGGCGCAGGCGTGGTCATCCCGGGTCGCAGACCAGATATCCCGTATGCCAACGAAGAACTTATCCGGAACCTCGACTTTGCTGCCAACCTGAATCCCGACTTTATTGCACTCTCTTTCGTTGGATCGGCAGCAGATATCGCAAATGTTCGATCATTCCTCTCAGAAAAACAGGTCGGGATTCCACTGGTTGCAAAGATCGAGACAAAGGATGCAGTTGATCTCTTTGACGAGATCCTGGAAGCGGCAGATGGGATCATGGTTGCCCGGGGAGACCTGGGTGTCGAACTCCCGATCGCCTGTGTGCCCTACGTTCAGAAAGAGATCATCAGGTCCTGCAACAAGGCAGGAAAACCGGTAATTACCGCGACAGAGATGCTTGAATCGATGGTTGAGCATGGAAGGCCGACAAGGGCTGAGGTGACCGATGTTGCAAACGCTATCGCAGACGGTACCGATGCAACCATGCTCTCTGCTGAGACCTCGATCGGGAAGGGCCCCGCTCGGGCTGTAGAGATGATGGCAGAGATCGCATGTGAGACCGAGCGGCACCTCCCATATCGTCAGATCCTTGACGAGAGAAGACTGTGGCATGAGACAGGGCCGTCAGGGATCATCAGTTACAGTGCCTGTTACCTTGCAAACGAACTTGAGAGTAGGGCTATTGTGGCATTCACAAGATCAGGGATCACTGCAGAACGGGTATCGCGATGCAGACCGGGAACCCCTATCCTTGCTATCACGCCTGATGAGCAGATCGCTCGACGGCTGCTGATTCGGTGGGGCGTGATCCCCTGCATTCACACGCCTATCCATACCGCTGATGAACTCTTCTATATCGCTCTTGACCTGGCAAAGGAGAAGGAACTGATCAGATCAGGAGACAGGCTCATCATCATCGCAGGTAACTTTGCCGGAGTACAGGGCAGAACCAACATGATCAAGGTTCAGAACGTGCCATAATCCCGGCCAGAGCCCGGATCTTTAATCAAAGAGCGGGTCCTTGAACCGCCCTGAAAGACCGGATGATGCGGATCGTTCCCTTTTTTCGTCTGACCGCGGAGCTGGTTTCACACCGGATAATGCAGCAGGAATGAGGGCAAAGGCACACAGCCCTTTGTCTGATGACCAGACAGCACAGGCATCCCTGATGCAGGGCTGCTTATCAAACGGACAGAGTTTTTCAGAAGTCATCTGTATCTGATCTGTCCTGCACCCTGATATCAGTCATAGAGAGGCGCAGTTACTGGCACCCGGTCATGTTGCTGGCCTTCAGCATGAAGGGTCACTCTTCTGCCCGGTCCTGATCAGTGATGAGCAGAAGAGGATCAGAAGACTCAGCAGGAGAGCAGCCCCATGCAGGTGCGTGAATGTAAACGAGGCCGGTTCGGTCCATACCGATCCATTCCTGACAGAGGAGATCGTTGCTTCTGCCAGAACCACTCCGGTGAAGACGGGCCCTATCATTGCCCCGATGGTCTGGACACTCTGGACAAGCCCGGTCGCTTCGGCTGTGCGGGAGGGTGGAAAGAATCCGATGTACGCGATGATGCACGCCGTTGTGGTCACCGACATTCCTGCAGAGAAGAGCATCCAGACAACGGCCAGAACTGGCAACGAAGGGATACCTGCCAGAAGGAGGCCTGATGCAGACAGTAAGAGGATCGATCCAAGCAGGCATGCCGGGCGGACACCACGGGAGAGGACGAGTCTTCCGGTGAGCGGGCCTGAGATCATATCTGACAGGGTGCCAGGCATCAGAACAATTCCGACAAAAGCCGCACTCAACCCAAGGCCGGTTGATGACTGTATCAGAAACGGCATCTCCTGAAGAAGCATCATAAACAGGAATAATGTCAGCGTTCCGATTCCAAGCAGGATGAGGGCAGGGCGCTGCGCTGCCATTCTGATGTCAACCAAGGGTTTTTTGATCCTGAGTTCTATGGACAGGAATACAACTGCAAAGCCCAGTGCCAGGATTGCGCAGATCACACGGAGAAGAGATTCACTCTCCCCTTCTGGAAGAGAGAGGGATATGAGACCGAGGAACAGCGAAGAGAGAAGGGTGAGAAAACCGCCCCAGTCAAGGCCGTGACCCTCGTCAGACTGCTTGTGATGCGAACCGGGAATGAACCTGACCGTGAGGAGGATCAGCAGAATTGTCGCAGGAATGAGGGCAAGGTAGGTCATCCGCCATGAGAAGAGCTCGGTCATAAACGAGCCGAAGATGACACCGAGAAACATACCTGCACCGTACATCGCACTCAGGATACCGATACCGACATCTGACTCACGCTCGGGAAGGTTGTCGCGTACAAGGGCATACGCCAGCGGGAAACAGGCGATCCCAATCCCCTGCAACGCACGTGAGAAGAGAAGCACGACGATCTGATCTGCAATGAGCCCTAGAAGGAGGCCGGTAAGATAGATCGCCAGAGAGAGGATGAGGAGTCTGCGTCTGCCAAACCGGTCTCCGGCAGTCCCGATGAACGGGGCTCCTGCTGCGCCGACGAGCAGAACCATAGGAAGAACCCATGAACTGAAGACACCGGGTGCAGCGAGTTCATGGGCTATCTGGGGAAGGGCGGCAGTGAGCATTGCCTCGCCTGACATCACCACCAGAACGATCAACGCCAGAACCGGGACGAGAAAGACCCTTCTCCGGTAAGGAAGCATGGTCAGACCCTCATGTAAGCCGGGTACTTCCGGCAATCCGGGATCAATTCCATAAGGCTTTACCTTTCTTGTCCCCATCTCTCTGTATAGTGATTGCTCCCGGAAGGTAAGCCTTCTGAATGATATTATGAACCGTCAGAACAGGAAGATCACCGCGATGGCTTTCCGGTGCCGGGCAGATGCGGCACTTGGGTTTGAGCATGTCGATGAGGGATCAAAACGGGTTACCGGATACGCACCGACCGATCTCGTCGAGACCGGGCTTGTCAGTCTGCCTGACCTGATTCAGCAGGTCTGCAGGGAAGAGGTAAGAAGCCAGATCCAGGATGGGATCAACAGACAGGGATCGTTTGCAGTCTCATGCAACCTGCTCACCAAGGATCAGGCTATTGTTGAAGGGATCGTGATCGGCAAGGGCATTTTTACCTCGCCTTTGACACTTACCGGAATTGAAGGATATATTATCAGACTGCAGGATTAGACCACTGGCAGGTTGGGGCAAGAGTCTGTCGATGAACAGCGAAAACCTGGTGCATACCAACAAGAATCCTACTACCCCGATTCCTGAAAACAACCAAAAAATCACATATTACCGGTAACCCAGGGCACGGATCATTGTTCCTGGCCTATGATGTGAATATCAGCACCATGTTCTTTCCCTGCTGTCCAATCCGAAGATTAATGAGATGGCGGGGAAACCATGTTACTACTATGGTGGCATTAACCCCAGAAATGACAGAGGCATTTTCAGCACTGAAGGTCTTTCCCCTTGCAACCGCCTCAAAGGATGGCGTTCCGAACGTTGCTCCGATGGGTTCTGTCTTCCTCATCGATCCCCAGACGATCTGGATCGGCGACAACTTCATGCACAAGAGTCTGAAAAATGTCCTTGAAAACCCGAAGGCTGCTCTTTATCTCTACGGAGCAGGTGCAAAAGGGTGCTACCAGATAAAGGCCGACGTAACAGTGAAGACATCAGGACCGGAGCATGCCCGTATGACCGAGATGATCCATGAGAAGAAGCCAGGTCTTCCGGCAAAATCCCTGCTCATACTCAGGATCACCAGCGTCTTTGAGTGTATGCCAGGTACTGATGCAGGAAAACAACTGCTCTGATCTGGTTCGGGCCAGCAGATTGCTTTCATCAGGCAAATATCAAATGGCCTGAAGAGTGAATTCTATGAGAGAACCGTCTATGCTTGAGTTACAGGATCTGCATGTCGCGATAGGGGACCGTGAGATTATTCACGGGGTAAATCTGCATATCGAGTTAGGGGAAACCCATGTGCTCATGGGACCGAACGGTTCTGGGAAATCCACCCTCCTGATGACGATCATGGGCTTTGATGCCTATAAGGTCACCAGCGGAAAGATCATCTTCAACGGCGTTGATGTAACCGACAAACCGGTTCATGAACGGGCAAGGCTCGGTATGGGGATCATGTTCCAGCGCCCGCCGACGATCTCAGGCCTGAAGCTTGGTAAGATGCTGAACGTCATCAATCCGGATAAAGATCGGGATATTCAGCCTGCCATCACCCGGATGAACATGACTGATTTTCTAGAGCGTGATATTAACCAGGGGTTCTCAGGAGGGGAGATCAAGCGGAGCGAGATCCTGCAGATGATGGTGCAGGACCCCTCGTTCATCATGCTTGATGAACCGGAGAGCGGGGTGGATCTGGAGAATATTCATCTCATGGGAGAGGCAATCGCTCACCTTCTCCAGAAACACCAGCGGTTTGCAAACCGGAAGAACAGCGGGCTTGTCATCACCCATACCGGGTACATCCTGGACTACCTGGAGGTAGACAAAGGGCATGTGATGATAAACGGTGAGTTCAAATGTCACGGCAACCCCCGCGAGATCCTGAAACTGATCAAGGATAAAGGATACAACGAGTGCCTCCGCTGTGACAAGATCGTATAACTCTTTTTTCGGGTTATGATGAGCCCGGACCACCTTAATACAGCATCGGTACTGCAGGATCTCAGCACCGGTGCACGACTCCTTATCGGAATGGCCATCGGTGACGCGTTCGGTGCAGGGTTTGAGAACAGGAGCAGATATGAGATACGTCTTCCTGATGGTCTGTACAGATACAAGCACTCAAACCGATACACCGATGACACCCAGATGGCAATAGGGGTTGCAGAACTTCTCGTGTCAGCAGAACCCTTCACAGAAGAAAACCTGGCAAAGAGCCTTCTTCTGGCCTATAAACGTGACCCTCGTCCCGGGTACTCACCGGTCACAACCAGAATGCTGCAGGATTCTAAAACTGGTTCCGAATTCCTGTTGAGTCTCACCCGGGAGGAGATCAGGGAGCGGAAGAGTGACGGAGCAGCCATGCGGGCACTGCCAATCGGGTTGATCCCAGACCGTGAAGAGGTGATCAGGTTTGCTTCGCTCAGTGCCTGTATCACACACGGCCATCCTGATGCTATAGCCGCAACAGTCGGGATCGCACTCATCTGTCACGAACGGTACTACTCGGGGAGATCGTTTCCAGAGATCATAAAGGACCTTCCTGATCAGATATCCACACTCACCCCGGAAGGAGAAGAGTATCTTCGCAGAGTCATCGGTTCCGGGTGGAATCCGGAGATCATCCTGGGTGAGCATGCTTCATACGGGGTGCCATATACAGAGTCGCTCATTCTGTTTGGTGCCGTGGTTGCCATCCTTGCCAGGTATGGAGAAGAGCCTTGTCAGGTACTCCGTGAGTCCGTTCTGCTCGGAGGCGATACCGACACAACCGCTGCAATCACCCTTGGAGCGGCATTGATCTCTTTCACTCCGGGCTCCCTGGGTGAAGATCTGCCTGCAAAGTTAATTACAGGGCTTGAGAACGGAATGTATGGGAGAGACTACCTGATTGAACTCGGGAACCTGCTTAGCAGAAGGTTCCCGGTCAGAGCACCCTGAAGATCAGAAGAAATATGATGATCAGGGCAAGCATCAGCACTCCGCCCGCAATGAGTCCCTTCTGATCAGCAAGAATGCCCAGGCCCGCCTTTCGTGTGGCTCCCTTCTGTTTTGACGGTTTTGCGCTCCGCCACTCCTCTATCTTCGGGCAGGCATGGTTGAAGGGTAGCCGGTGGGCTGGGCAGAAGGTCCCATGGCAATAGGTGCAGGTAAATGCAGAACCTCCCGAGACACTGGTTCCGCAGAACTCACATTCAACCATCTGATCCATAATGAGGGTTTCACTCAGATAAAGATGATCAGAACTCGGGCACGATCGACTCGGGGATGATCCCGCGGCTCATGGCCTGGCGATGAAGCAGGTACCTGCCTGCTACCACCTCGTCGCTCCGGTTTGCATAGCAGTACCGGCACTGGTGCAGGCAGGTTGAGTACTCACCCACATCCTTGGAGACAATACAGGTGCAGTGAGCCCGCTGCCCGGTGTCCTTGCGTGCATCCCGGTTGAGCCAGGTTATGAACTCAGTATCCTCTCCTGCGATCCTGCAAAAAAGCCGGTCATCAACACAGCGACCAGGAACGATCCCGAATCCGCTGAGGTCTAGTGCCTGGCAGCAGGCCATGACCAGAACTCCGTACTTTTCTGCACAACGCTGAAGCACCTGTGCAATCTGCAGCTTCTCTTCTGGCAAAAATTCCCTGACCCCGGTCAGCCCGTACTGCTTCATATTCCTCGTCACTCCCCGGTACCCGGCTATGTCCACATAGCTGAAGACCATCCGCTCACAGTATGGACCGAGCTCTGTGAAGAGATGCTCTATACGATCTGAAAGGGATGGAAGCGAGAGCGTGTCAGAGAGGAGCAGGGGGTCAAACCGCCAGACAACCCGTTCCTTTCCGAGCCGTCTGCTCAGATCCTGAAAGTCCCGGATCCGTTTTTCGAGGAGAGGGACCCGGAGTTCATACCCGAGATTCTCATAATCATTCAGGGTTACCTGGGCATACCAGTGAATGCCAAAGGTATCGATCTCATCTGCCCTGGAGAGCAGGGCACCAGGGTCCTTTGTCCAGAAGACTGCAGCACGGGTCTTGTCAAAGAGGACCTTCTGCCTCCTGTTCTGCCGGTACGGATTCTTCCAGATGACATATCCTTCACGGAACCGGTGCAGAAACCAGCCCATATAAAATGCAGGAATGTCTGTAGCCCTGCTCACCGAGATGATGACCGGATGGATCTCGGTGACGATTACATTGGATGAAGATCCGGCAGGCATTCCCTCAAACGTAACCTGGCGGTCACCCACTGTTCTCCACCCCAACCGGAAGTCTATCGCTCATATCGCATCGGAGTGTACCGGTTCATCCGTGCAAACCCGAACCTGCGGTAGAAGTACTCGGTTTCAGGTCCGGCTACGGTGCCTATCCAGTCGATCCCTTTCTCCCTGCAGATCGAGAGGAGACACCTGACGATGGCAGAACCGATACCATGCCCCTCCCATACAGGGAGAACCACAATATCCTGCAGGTATGCATCGGAGACGCCGTCAGAGATGAGCCGTCCCATCCCGATCCAGGTCCCATCAGGTGCTACAGCTGCAACAAATGCGAAACCCTTCTCAACGACTGCAGAGAGGTATGCCTCATCCCAGGATTCATCCCACCAGTCACCGGCACGGTAGAGTTCACGCATATCATCGGGCCGGGCTGTGATGGCCTGTGAAACTGTGACGACACCGCTGGGAGTGGATATTTCAAGAACAGATGTTGTTGTCATGGGTTCGGTATGGAAGAGATTATGATATGAGATGGATCAGGATCTCATCAGACAGGGGTGATAACCAGAAGGTACCCCTGGATCCGCCCCTCTTCGCCTGTTATAAACCCGGTCTCGATGGAGACTTTTCGAATTGCACCCTTCTGACTCCTTATAGCAACATTACAGGGAAGAATGGAACCCTCGGTTACCGGGGGGGTATCAGCCGTGGCCGTATCCGAACAGATCCAGGCTGTGATCCTGGTACCGCAGAGATCAGCCTGATCTGTCTCTAAGAGATCACATGCATTCTGGTTTGCCCGGATAACGATTCCACGAGGGCTGATAACGAGGGCACTGACACCAGAGAGGTGGGCAAGATCAGACTGAACCTCACGTACGATCTTTTCAGGCCGAATCCGCTGCCTGATCTCATGCTTGTGCAGGGCAAGTTCGATAGAGGAGTAGAGTTCCCTGTCCTTAAACGGCTTGATCAGGTATCCTGAAGGGCTGACTGCGATAGCCCGTTCAAGTGTTACCTCATCTGAGTGGGCAGTGAGGAAGATGACCGGCAGGTCAAAGCGGTCACTGACCTGGCAGGCAACTTCTATCCCGTCCATATCCCCTTTCAACCTGATATCCATCAGGATGAGATCGGGATCAGTCTCTTCAACAAGTCTGATCGCTTCAATGCCGGTGATGGCCTGGCCGGCCACCTCGTAACCGAGACGCTTGAGCGTTGCGGCTATCTCAAGAGAGATGACCATCTCATCCTCAACGATAAGAATCTTCTTGCCTTTTGTCATGATGTCTCTTCCCCGGGCATGGTCGGATATGGGATCGTGAGTGTGCATACCGTGCCATGATCACTCTTCCAGGCCACGGTGCCATCCAGCTGCAGGGCCAGACCGCGGATCAGTTCAGTCCCGAGGGTGGCTGAACTCCCGGCTGTGAACCATTCAGGGAGGCCACGGCCGGTGTCTGCAACAGTGATGAACAGTGAGTCGCTCTCGCGATGTAGTACAACCCGTACCTCACCGGTCTGGTCAGGATCAAAGGCATACTTCATGCTGTTTGTGATCAGTTCATTCAGGATCAGCCCAAGCGGGATACCGGTCCCGATATCCACGAGAACCGGGTGATCAGACTGTAGAACGAAAGTTATGCGATCCTCTCCGCTGTCAAACTCATTCATCACCCGGTCTGCAAGATCGCTGATGTATTCATCAAGTCGTATAGAGGTCAGTTCATCGGTCTGGTACAGTTTCTCATGGATCACTGCCATCGAGTAGATTCGACTCCGGCAGTCCCTGATTATCGCATGCACCTTTGGATCTTCAACCTTAAAATCCTGGAGCTTGAGCAGACTGATGATGATCTGCATGTTGTTCTTGACCCGGTGATGGATCTCACGTAGAAGGGTCTCTTTCTCATGAAGTGAAACGAGCATATTGCGTTTGAGAAGCTCTTCACCTGCACGGATCTTTGCCTCAGCCTCGATACGCTCGGTGATATCACGGGCTACTGAGAGGAGTACGGCCCGGTCCTCCATCAGTATCCGGTGTGTCACAAGGTCCACAGGGATCGGACTCCCGTTACTTTTTAAAAGGCAGGTCTGGACCGTTGCACGACCGGACGTCGCTGCTTCCTCACAATGGGAGAGGACTTTAGCTAGTTCGTGTTCACGTGGGGCGAGGGAGGTGAGTGTCAGGGAGAGGATCTCATCGCGACTGATATCCAGCGTCTCACAGACAGAGTTGTTGATCTCGATGATCTCTGATCCCTCAGCAGGAATACGGTGAAGGATCACGAGGTCGCTGATGTTGCTGAAGAGACTTCGAAACCGTTTCTCACTCTCTGCCAGGGCCTTTCTGGCTCGATGCTGATCAGAGACATCCATCACGTTTCCAATAAGGCAGTCAGGATTTTCACCAGGGAGGGTGGTCAGGTAGACCTCAAGGCAGATCGTCCTGCCGTCTTTTTTTACTCCTGCTATCTCAAAGTGTTTGAATGGGATCTTCTTCTCTTTGATATCTTTAAAAACGCTGCATATCTCGTCACGGCTCTTTGGATGAATTACCGAGAGGGGCGTCTGAAACCTGCGGAGTTCTTCCCGTGAGTACCCGAACATATCGCAGAACCTGGAGTTTGCATACAGGAACCTGGAGTTATCCTCAATGAACACCCCGACCAGTGACTCTTCTACCGGGTTTCTGAAGATCTCCTCGATGTACATTCTGTACCGTGCCGAGCCGATGACCCGGGCAGCCATCCGGAGTGCACTCACCTCTTCTGGACTGAAGACCCGGCTGTTTCGCCGGTCAGTAATCCCCAGAACCCCCCACCAGTCGGTGTCAAGGAAAACCGGGATCAGAAGAATTGTACCTGAAACGCCATGGGAAGATTCCTCTGACATAGGTATGAAAGCCTCCTGTATCTCCTGGTTTGCCGCAAGACGTTCTGCACGCTTTGGTTCCTGCCACCAGGCATGAATCTGGTCAAACCTGCCGGACCCGCCAGGGCCCGGTATCCGCTCCCAGATAACCGGATCTATTACGGATTCGGATGAATCATCTCTTTTTCCAGCAACAAAGACTGAAGCAGCGTCAGTAGCCCTGCCAAGATGCCCGAGGACCTCCTCGATATCCTCCTGCCAGCCGCTTCCCCGGAGCAGCCGCTCAGCTGCATGACTTATGGCTGCAAGTATGCCATCCTTTTTCCTTGCCGCCTCTTCTGCCTCGTGCCTGCCTGAGAGGATCCTGATCTTGTGAGAGAGATCGAGAACCTGCACCTCGAAGTCATCTGCCTTGTTCTGGTAAAAATCGGCACCGGCATTCAGGGCAGCAATGGCGGTATCCTTGCTGTCATTGCCGGTGAGCATGATGAACGGGAGACGGGGATGAATATTCCGCAGCTGCCTGAGCAGATCGATCCCGTTCATTTCAGGCATGTCATAATCGGATATCACGGCCATGACCTGATGTGTCTTCAGGTAGGAGAGGGCCTCTTCGCCGTTGTCGCAGGTATGCACTGAGAACTCTCCAGACTCCTCAAGATATATCTGGAAAAGGGTACAGAGCTCTTTATTATCGTCGATAAAGAGTACCGGGATCATCCTGTTCTCCTGATGCCTGCCTGATCTGATGAACTTTCCGCTGTGTGAGGAAGAATTATTGGATCATATAGACGTCGAGGTGTAACTTCATAACTACTCTTATCAGGAGAAACCGTGAAGCGAAAAAAGATAGATTGGTTACTATGATTGTTGTTTGATCAGAGATCGATCCCGTATTTTTCAGCATTTGCATCAGCGATAGCCTGGATCTTAGCGATCTCGACATCGTTACGTTGAGGCTTGAAGAGGTGTGCAAACCGCTTCTGGGATTTCAGATATTCTTCAACCGGTTTTCTCTTAACCTTTTTGGCCTTCTCTACCTTTCCATTCACCATCTCGTAGTTGACCCAGAGTCCGCACTCGATCGCCATCTTGGCGAGTTCAACGGTCTTTGCACCGTCAAAACCCCAGCCAGTGCAGCATGGGGTGTGGATCTGGATGTAGCAGGGCCCTTCGGTCTGGACTGCCCGGTCTACCTTCTTGATGACATCGTTCGGATATGCAATCGAACAGGTTGCAACGTATGGTGACCCATGGGCTGCAAGGATCTGGGGAAGGTCTTTCTTTGGACGGTTGTTTCCGGTCGAACGCTTTCCTGCCGGAGAGGTCGTGGTTGATGCATCGTACGGGGTTGCACCGGAACGCTGAATTCCGGTGTTCATGTATGCCTCGTTATCGTAGCAGATGTACGTGATATTGTGTCCACGCTCAAATGCACCGCTGATGCACTGGATACCGATATCAAAGGTTGCACCGTCACCGCAGATACAAAGGACATTCTCTTTGCGTCCCTGTTTCTTGAGTGCTGACTCGACTCCAGAGGCTACTGCTGCAGCATTCTCAAAGAGTGAGTGGATCCAGGGAACTTTCCAGGCAGTCTGCGGGTACGGTGTGGAGAATACTTCCATACACCCGGTTGATGCACAGACGATGGACTCCGGGCCTGATCCTTTCAGGATCAGCCGGGCAGCAAATGCCGGTCCACACCCACCACAGGCGCGATGTCCGCAGTCAACAAGTTCACAGGTCTTGTCTGCCATTTAGATCAGCTCCTCACGAAGGCCCAGGAAGCAATCCCCTCTTCCTGCTTCAATCTCTCCGACCATCTTTTTAATATCCGCTATGGTAATATCTCTGCCACCAAGTCCGGCAACATAACTGAGCACAGGTACCGACGAGTCGTTGATGGCATCCTTGACCTCGTATCCCACTGCTCCTTTCATCCGGGAACCGATCGAGATGTTCTTCTCAAAGACCCCGACCTTTTTGACACCCTTAAGAGCCTTCCTGACATCTTCTGCAGGGAACGGTCTGAGCGCAATGAGTCTGAGCAGCCCGACCTTCTTGCCATCGGCACGCATCTCGTCGATCGCATCCTTGATGGTTCCGCTGACAGACCCAAGGGCTACAATGGCCACTTCAGCATCCTCTAGTTTGTATGACTCAACCAGGTTGCTGTAGTCACGTCCGAACTTCTGGCCAAACTCTTTGCCAACCTTTCTGATGACATCAGCAGACCTTACCATGGCCTGATCGATCTCGTACCTGAACTCCATGTAGTATTCAGGTGTTGCATACATGCCCATGCTGAGTGGATTCTTTACATCGAGCATATTGTATGGCTTGTATGGAGGCAGGAACTCATCAACTTCAGCCTGGGTTGGCATATCCACCGGCTCATACGTGTGAGAGAGGATGAACCCGTCAAAGCAGATGAAGACCGGGAGGAGAACCTGGTGATCCTCTGCAACCTTGTACGCGATATAGTGGAAGTCGTGGACCTCCTGTGCATCCTCGGCGTAGAGCTGGATCCAGCCACAGTCACGAAGACAGATCGAATCCTGCTGATCGTTCCAGATAGAGAGCGGTGCTCCGACTGCACGGTTTGCGATAGACATGACGATCGGCTGACGCATTCCGGCCACGTTGAAGCAGACTTCAGCCATGAGGAGCAGACCCTGTGAAGAGGTCGCTGAGTAGACACGTGAGCCTGCTGCTGATGCACCAAGGCATGCAGACAGGGCGGAGAATTCACTCTCAACACAGATGTATTCGCTGTCCAGTTCTCCGTCGGCAACCATCTCGGCAAGCCGCTCCACTATATGGGTTTGAGGAGTGATCGGATACGCAGAGACCACGTCAGGTCTGCATAACTTTGCGGCCTCGGCAGCTGCGTGTGATCCTTCAAGAATCCCCTTCATCTACTTCTCCTCCTTGGTCATCGTAATCGCACTTGCAGGACATTCTGCTGCACAAAGACCGCAGCCCTTGCAGAAGTCATAGTCTGGATCGAACTTCTTGTCATGAGGATAAACACAGCCTTCAGGACAGACCAGCTGGCACATTCCACATCCGGTACACTTCTCGTGATCATAGACCGGTTTGAAGACACGCCATGAACCGGTCTTGTTCTCCTGGGCCTGCCCGGGTGCTGCTGCACACCCGATACGAAGAGCCATCAGGCACCTCCCTTAATAAGATCAAAGGCTGCACGCGCAGCATTCACATTCTTATCAGCCAGAGAGCCGGAGAAACGCTCCCGTACTGCCTCTTCGAGTGCGTCAAGTGTGATCTCACCACTTGCTGCAGCAAAAGCGCCCATCAGGGTAGTATTGGTGATCGGAACACCAAGGATCTCAAGTGCCATCTTGGTTGCGTCGAGCTGGATCACCTTTACACCGGCAGGAACCGGTGAGTCAAGTCCCTTCTCAGTGTTGATCAGGATGATACCACCCTCTTTCATCCCGGAGAAGACGTTGACATCCTTGATGAGTGTACTGTCCTGTACAATGACATAATCAGGTTCGTAGATCTGGCTTCTGAGCCTGATCTTATTATCTGAGAACCTGACAAATGCCTGGACCGGAGCTCCGCGTCTCTCGACCCCGAAAGCCGGGAATGCCTGGGAGTAGACACCACTTTTGAAGGCCGCTACCGCGATCAGTTCGGCAGCCGTGACCGAGCCCTGACCACCTCTTCCGTGTATTCGTAGTTCTCTCAAGAGAAATCCCGAGTATATTTTACACGATTAATCATATAAAACCCAAACCCTGAGGGAAGATTGCCCATTATATGAGAGGGAACAAGGAAAGGCCCCATAAATTACGCCACAACTAAGAAGGGGCAGGGTCTGTCAGATTTCTCAGGCCCGGAGCGTATAGAAGAGCCAGATATAATTCAGCAGACAGAAGGCAGGAATGAACCATATTGAAACCCGGTGCACCAGTTCGGCCCGGGCTTTCTGACCGCTGTCGGTGAAATGGATCCTGAGAATTCCTGATATCAGCACCATCATCAGGGTTGCATATGTAATGACCATGAAGATATCAAGAAAAACTCCGTACGAGAGGTTCGGGATCTCGCTGACCACACGCCAGTGAATCAGCACAGCTGCCAGGAACATAGAGGAGTTCAGGCTGAGGCGTGAGGTCACCTTCATAAGAAGAGAGAAAAGAGAGATGCAGACTATCAGGAAGATGGGGAGAAAGAACTTGAGTACATTAGACAAGGCCTCCCTCTTCATTGTATAACAGAAGGTTGCACGTGAGTATGCCTTTCCATCACCAGGAAAAATCTGGCTGTCAATCGAGGAACTTACATTCACAAATGACCATCCATCTATCTTTTCAGACGGATCCATACCGGTCTTGATGGTATCAATGGCAAGGACTGCCTCATTTTCGTAGAGATCCTTGGGCTCTAACTCTATTCGTATCGTCTCTGAATCAAACGGGTAATTCTGAAGGGTGAGATCTGTGCTCACCGTTGCATGTACACGGTAATATTTGTCATATGTAGTATTGTGAACCTGATCTACTGAAGTGATATCACCGTTCATCAGTTCGATATCGTTGATGGTGATCGGGAAGCCTGACTTCAGATGGAGATAAAAATCCACCTCGCTGGTTCCCTCCTGGACATCAAATTTCTTGAAATCTACGACGTACACACCCACGGTGATCACCGCAGGATCTCCTGATATGGATAATGCGGGATCAGGCGATACAGCAGATGAGTGAGGACAGAGTACCAGGAGGAAAAGAAGCAGAGAGAAGACCCACATGGTCTTGTTCAATGTACCTGACCGGTAGGAATCCGGCATGAACGGTTTCTCCAGAAGTCTGTTATCAGAAATGGTACCAGTCCTGAATGTCAATAAGTGATCCTGAAAGATAAAGTGGTTGCGAAATCAGCAGGGAACCATTTTGGGATGCTGATCTTACGGCCAAAACTATTCAAATGGATTATACAGAGAAAGACCTTCGATCCCTCGGAAATCTTTTACATTTCTGGTCACTAATGTTGCCTTAAGATATAATGCAGTTGCAGCAATTACAGCATCAGGAAGTCTGATAGAAGAATTCTGGCGGAGGGTAATTGCGAAATCAGCAATCTGATCAGAGAGGAGGGTTATTTCAGCCTCCTGCAATCAATTCACGGGCAACTGCAAGCCCGTCTGGGGTGTTGCCCCTCCATCCTAGTAACTCGATTTTTGATATTATTGAAATAAAGAACCCACTCGAATAGATCTCATTCATCTTTGGGTAGGCACCTGTAGGAATGTCACCTGCTAGAATATGGATCAGAATATTAGTATCAACAAGATATGGGACCATCATCGATCCCATTCTGTTCTGATTTCCTGTGCTATTTTATCAGGGTTGGGAATATAATCACGATATGCGCCGTAATACCGGGAGAGATCATGACATCTCTTTCCTGTCACAACTACCTCTACTCTCTCCCACATGTCAATCGGAACAATCACTGCGGTCTTGTGACCTGCACCGTCGTACACATATTGAATATCTTCAATCATATCAGATCCCAACCAATAGATCAATCCATTCCCACATATCTCCTTCGATCTATAGGCACGTGAGAACATACCAGATAATATTGAATGCGTCTTTAAACAAGGCCTTTACCTAGATCAGGGTCAACCAGGATCCCGATAATCTCATTCACCCTGTCCTTAAACACCGCCTCTGCAATGGCAGATAGTCCCCTGGCTGCAGCCCATTCATCAAGAACCAGGGGTCTGGTCCCGAGAAGGTCGGTGACTCCCGGTTCTACTGCCTCTGCCAGACTTCCGCAGAGGGCAACCGGCGCACCTGGTGCCAGAAGGGCCAGGGATGCACATTCCATTGCAGCAAACATAGCAAGGGCCGGGATCTGCTGATCTTCAGGCAGCGTCTTCCCAACACCGGCATGGAGAAATGCATCGTTTGCAGAGATGACACCGGCATCCACGGCCCTGATTGCATTAAGGTCAAGTGCACCGTGGACCCGGCCGGGTGCGAAGAGACAGGCATCAAAGCCTCCGACAATACGTCCGTCTCGTACCAGCAGAGAAACGGTATTGGAGCTGATATCACAGACGATGCAGTCAGGGCCGAGATGCCGGATCACTTCGTATGCAATCCCGATCTTTTCAGGACTCGCCTGATGGGAATACGCCTTGAACCTGGGATCAGTGGGAGAATTGCGGTGTAGTCCAGGGATAGCAACCGCCGGGATGCCACTCCTCTTCACCTCATCAAAGACCCGGGTTCCACCACCGGTATGTTCACCGGCGCCCTCCCGGCTGACAAGTCCACGGTTTTCCAGGTTCTGGATATTTGTTATTGCCGAGAAGTTGTCACCCATCGAGTATGTTACTGCAATCCCCTCGATATCGTCAAGAGTATTATCTGGTGAGAGGCGTGCGAGATCGGTCATGCAAAAGCCGGTCGCTTCCTTACGCGGTATTTTAAAACAGGTACCCGCCCCTGCAAACCGCATGGCTGTTGTTCCGTGATCGATCCCGATGAACATGGCTTACGCTTAGGTAGAAGGAGAGGAATATTTGTATGGATGCGTAGTATCGTAACCGGCGGAGCCGGATTCATCGGTTCTCATATAGTTGATCACCTCGTAGCGCAGGGAGATGAGGTTGTGGTGATCGATGCCCTCCTCGCCGGAGACCTGCGTTTCATCAGCAGGCACATCGATTCAGGAGCGGTCAGGTTTGTCAGGGCAAACCTGCTCGAACCCGGATGGCAGGATGCCTGTGCAGGTGCTGACCGCGTGTGGCACATCGCCGCAGACCCTGATGTCAGGGAGAGTGCGGTCACTCCTGACGCCCAGCTGAACAATACCATCATCGCAACCCACCGGGTGCTCGAAGCGATCAGAATACACAAGATCCCAGAGATCATCTTCACATCAACCTCCACCGTATACGGGGAAGCCACCGTTATCCCGACACCGGAGACTTACACCCCGATGGAGCCGGTCTCGGTGTATGGTGCAGCAAAACTCGCCTGTGAGGCACTGATATCTGCATACTGTCACAGCTTCGGGGTCAAGGGCTACATTTTCAGGTTTGCCAATATCATCGGCCCAAGAAGCGGACACGGGGTTATCACCGACTTTATCAGGAAACTCAAAGCAAACCCGAAGGAACTTGAGATCCTCGGAGATGGAAAACAGACCAAGTCATACCTGGAAGTGACCGCCTGTGTTGCCGCGATCTCATATGTGCTTGTACACGCCAATGAACAGGTGAACACCTACAACATCGGGTCAGAGGATTGGATCGATGTGACCACCATCGCAGATATCCTGGTACAAGAGGCAGGGCTCTCCGGTGTATCGTACCGGTACACCGGTGGGAGTCGCGGATGGGTTGGAGACGTCCCAAAGATGCAACTCTCGGTTGAGAAACTCAAGACGCTCGGATACACCCCGGAGATCGGCAGCCATGAGAGTGTCAGGCTGGCGGTCAGGGCAGCGCTCTCGGGGCAGTGATGAAGTACCTGATCGTCCTCGGGGACGGGATGGCAGATGAGCCGATCACTGAACTCGGGGGAAGAACTCCGCTTGAAGCGGCTGATACCCCGTTCATGGATCAGATCGCTCGGGAAGGAGCGATGGGGCTGCTCAAGACCGTTCCTGATGGATACCAGCCTGGAAGTGACATCGCCAACCTGGGCGTCCTTGGGTACGATGTGAAGACCTGCTACACCGGAAGAGGCGCTCTCGAAGCCGCGAGCATGGGGATCGAACTCGGACCTGTGGATATGGCATACCGGTGTAACCTTGTCACCATCGCAGACGGGGTAATGGCAGACTTTTCAGCAGGACATATCAGCAGTGAAGAAGGGGCGGCACTGCTTGAGGCGCTGAACAATGAACTCATGAAGACTGATCGTCATAAGGCAGCAGTCTTTTATCCGGGTGTCAGTTATCGCAACCTGATGGTCGTGCCCGGTGGTGGAGGAGTCGAATCAACCCCGCCACATGACATCGTTGACCAGAAGATCGAGGAGTGGCTCCCGAAAGGACCTGACCGGGAACTCATCCTCTTCCTCATGGAGATCAGCAGCAGGGCCTTTGCCGACCATCCCGTCAACAAGGAGCGAATCGCAGCAGGAAAAAAACCGGTTACCCACATCTGGCCCTGGAGCAGCGGCAGGCGCCCGGAGATCTCACGGTTTTCAGAGCGGTGGGGGATCTCAGGGGGCATGATCTCGGCTGTTGACCTCCTCAACGGGATTGCACAGTACGCAGGAATGGAGATCATCAGGGTTCCGGGAGCGACAGGGTTTCTTGACACCGATTACAACGCAAAGGCACGCTACGCAATAGAAGCATTAAAACACCTTGACTTTCTCTATCTCCATGTTGAGGCACCTGATGAGGCAGGCCACATGGGAGACCTGAAAGAGAAGATCCTTGCAATCGAGCGGGTCGATGCCATGCTCGGCACGATCATGCAGGAGTTTGACGGCAGAATCGCGGTTCTGCCTGATCACCCGACACCGATCAGAGTGAAGACCCATACCATGGATCCGGTTCCGTTTGCGATCAGGGGGATTAGAACGGACGGATGCACCAAATACTCGGAGAAAGAAGCTGCTTTTGGTGGGTTCGGATCGATGAAAGGAACAGATCTTCTCCCTCTCCTCCTCTCAAAGTAATTCCGGGAAAAGAGAAACAGATAGGAGAAGCGACTGGTACATCCTGCAACCGACAACATCTAGTCATCCCACCTCCAATACGTCACCAGAACCGGCCTCATTCAGACAGAAACAAGGCCACAATATAAAGGGGAAGGAATGCCGAAGAAGAGTTTACTGATGTGGGATGAGACCCTCTTCCGGGACCCCGACGTTTTTGAGATAGATTATATTCCCGACCAGTTCAACTACCGGGAGAACCAGATGCGTGAACTCTCCTTCCTGCTAAAGCCAGGGCTGAAAGGGGGAAGACCGCTCAACGCCATCATCAAGGGGACACCGGGAACCGGAAAGACCACGTCGGTCAGGAAGATCTTCAGCGATCTTGATGACATTGAATCGATGATGGTGCCGGTTCAGATCAACTGCCAGATCGAGAACACCCGCTTCTCCATCCTTTCAGAGATCTACAAGAAACTTGCCGGGCACCTCCCGTCAGCTGCCGGGAACTCATTCAAGCGGGTCTTTGAGTCGATTGCCCAGGCGATGATCGAACTGAACCGGGTCGTCGTGGTTGCCCTTGATGATGCGAACTACCTGCTTGTTGAGAATGAACTGAACAAGGTGCTCTATCTCCTTTTGAGATCCCACGAGGCATATCCGGGAACGCGGGTAGGGGTCATCGTTATCATATCTGACATGGAGGTCGATCTCTCCCGCGAGATCGACAGCCGCGTCAGATCGGTCTTTTCCCCGACCGAGATCTACTTTCCTCCATACGCAGAGGCAGAGGTCTACAACATCCTCCGCGAAAGGGTGCTACAGGGATTTTATCCGGGTGTCCTCTCTGACGAGATGCTCAGGATCATTGCTGCCCACACGATGGCTTCAGCCGATCTCAGGGTCGGCATCGATATGCTGAAGCGATCGGCACTCAACGCAGAGATGGCAGCAGAGCGTGAGATCAGCAGGGAGCATATCAGGGAAGCATATAAGGTATCGAAGTATGTCCATCTCCAGTACAGTCTGAAATCCCTGAATGCAGAGGAGAAATCCCTGATCAAACTGATCGCAAAGGAATCAAAGAGCGATGAACAGCTCACAACCGGCGTTCTCTTTGAGATTGCAAAGAAGGAGTTGAAGATCGGGTACACAACCTTTTACGAGATGGTCCAGAAACTAGACAGCCTTCGCCTGCTCAACCTCCAGTTCAAGGAAGGAAGGGGCCGGACACGACTGATCAATCTCCGCTACGATCCGGATAAAATTCTTTTATATCTATAAAAGGGCGTTCTAAGAGGGAATCGAAGTCTTCAATACAGTTCCATCCCAGATGTAAGTGTACTCCATGGGGGTTCGAACGTGATAAGTGTTAATGAATTAGCTCTTGAGATATTCGATAATCTCGCAAACTATTCTGAAGATTTTAATGTCGCATACCATGAACTTGACAACGGTGCCAAGATCGTGGACTGTGGTGTCTCTGTTGCCGGTGGATACGCTGCAGGTCGAGCATTTACTGAAATCTGTATGGGCGGTCTTGGAGAGGTCAACTTCAGAATGGGACAGATCAAGGACGTGCCGATGCCTTTCATCGAGGTCAGCACCGACTTTCCCGCGATCTCATGTCTAGGTGCACAGAAGGCCGGATGGACAGTAAAGGTTGGCAACTACTTTGCCATGGGTTCAGGGCCTGCCCGGGCACTTGCACTCAAGCCAAAGCACACCTTTGAGGTCATCGGATACGAGGACGAGAGCGACGATGCAGTCATCGCACTTGAATCTGATCACCTGCCAAACGGTGAGGTTATGGAGAAGATCGCAAAGGAATGCGGTATTGAGGTTGAGAACCTCTGTGCAGTTGTTGCACCAACCGCGTCCATCGTCGGTTCCATCCAGGTTTCCGGACGCTGCGTCGAGACCGCGATCTACAAGCTGAACGAACTCGGGTTTGACACCAAGAAGATCACCGCAGCAATCGGCTGTGCACCCATTCCGCCGGTAAAGGCAGATGCAACCAAGGCAATGGGCACGACCAATGATGCAACCATCTACCACGGTCAGATCAACCTTACGATGAAAGCACCTGAGATCAAGGATTACCTCGACAAGATCCCAAGCAACAAGTCAAAGGGATACGGCAAGCCGTTCTACGAGATCTTCAAGGAAGCAAACTTTGATTTCTACCAGATCGACACGTCGCTCTTCTCACCAGCCGAAGTCACCATCAACGAGCTGACTGAGGGCAAGGTGTACCATGTCGGGGCTGTTAACCCTGATGTAGTCCTCAAGTCCTTCGGCTACGAGTAAGAATACCGATACTCCTTTTTTTCCGCATAGAGTCAGGATACTGACTGAGTTTTTAGGAATGTAATTTCGAGTGCCAGATGTGAGGAGCTTAAAAAAAGAATTATGCCTCGATACCGAGGGCACTGAGAAGATCTGAGAGAGGAATACCGTGAGCAGCAGCAGCCTCGCTGACAGTCTCGCCACGGCTGATCGCACATCCGACGCAGCCCATGCCAAATCGTGCAAAGACCGCTCCGGCGTCAGGGTTTGCCTGAAGAACCTCAAGAATGGTTGAGTCCTTATTTACTGCCATGTGTATTATGTTGCAGATCAGTATGGAAAAAAGATACGGTATAGGATCCCCAGACACCTCTGGCAGAATAATTACGAAACAGATTGATACCTGGAGATCACATACACCCTCAGGAGAAAGGTACTCGGAGGGCAGTCACCCGGTCTGATACCTGTTTAGATCATGCTCTGGATATCCACCCGTTGTTTAAAAGATTCTCCGCTTGAGGTTACGCTTGAGAATCTGGGATCGCTTACCAGGGGAGTCGAGATTATTGACGGGGGAGCTCATCGCATCCCCTCGGTAAGTCTTCTTGAGTCGTTTCCGTACCGGTACTCGATACGTCTGCCACAGCTTGACATCAACCTGTCAAGTATTCTTGAACCGGTCAGGCAGGCATCGGTAGCCGTGGTCGTCGAACGGTTCACATTTGCTGCCGAGGTGAACGCTGATGTCATCGTGAACCCCGGATACCTGACGTCCTCTTCAGAATTTGCACAGGCACGCAAGCAGCTCTCACGGTCAAGCAGGGATCTGATCCAGGCTGCCGATGAGTACGGGGTCAGGTTCCTTATCAGGAACACCGGCAGGTGGTCGAAGTACCTGCTCAGAACGCCCGAAGACCTCGGGATGGTCAGTCAGGTCCCCCTTGCCCTTGATATCGGGCATGCCCATGCAAACGGATGTCTCCCGCAATTTCTGCATGACGGAGCGAGCAGGTACATGTACCTCTACGACTGTAAGGGGATCTCCGAAGATCACCAGGAGGTGGGTCAGGGATCGATCAACTTCAGCACAATTGCTACTGCGATGTATGCCCACGGTGCCCAGGGAGTTGTGGATGTCCCGACCTACCGGGGGGCCTATAATAGTGTCAGGGCACTCAGGGAGTTTGGTATCGGATAACTACCAGTCAGCATCCCACCCGGTCAGTGGAGAACAATGACAAGGTACAGGATCCTTTCATGGAACGTGAATGGCCTGCGTGCAATAGCAGGCAAGGAGGTTCTTGATGGCAGAACATTTCCGGACTTTCTGCTCCATGACCAGCCTGACATCTGTGGTCTGCAGGAGACCAAGGTTGATGCGAAGAGCCTCCCGGCAGGTCTCGGGCGGATCGGTGACTTTTTCTTTTATCTGAACCCGGCAGAGCGGAAGGGATACAGCGGGGTTGCGCTCTATTCAAGGAGAGAACCTGAGGAGACCTCGTACGGGTTCGGTGCCGATGAGTTTGACCACGAGGGGAGGACGATCATCGCAAGGTACCCCGAGTTCACCCTGTATACGATCTACTTCCCAAACGGAGGAGCATCAGAGGAGCGGCTTGTATTCAAACTCAGGTTCTATGATGCATTTCTGAATCATATCAGGGAACGAGATGCGGCAGGAGAGCGAATTGTCATCTGTGGGGATGTCAACACCGCCCATCACCCAATCGATCTCGCAAGGCCGAAAGAGAATGAGAGTGTATCCGGGTTTCTCCCGGTAGAACGCAGATGGCTCGACCTCCTCGTAGACGCAGGGTTCATCGACACCTTCAGGCTCTTTGAATCAGAAGGAGGCCATTACACCTGGTGGGACTACAAGACCAGAGCACGGTCACGCAATGTCGGCTGGCGTATCGACTACTTCTTTGTGAACGAACGGATGAGAGAGAACGTAGAAACATCGCTGATCCGCAGCGACGTGATGGGATCTGATCACTGCCCGGTCGAACTGGTGCTCTCGTTCTGATCAGCAGGTTGAATCAGAGTAGCGCAGGTTACGAAATCGGGTACCTGAGCAGGGCTGCTACTCCACCTAGTTTCTCAAGCCGCTGACCGGGTTCAAACTCTGTCGAGAGGATAACAACATCAGCCCGCATCGCTTCAGCCTCGGTGACGAGTGTAATCACGGAGGGGATATGAAGACCGGTATCTGCAATGAGCAGGGTCTCGGCAGCCCCGAACTTCACAGCGTCAGAGACCTCCAGTTCTCCATATGCTACAGGCTCGCCTTTCGCGATCCGTGCCATGAGCTCGTCAAGGAACCTGACCTCACGTGCAAGCTGCAGATCACCAGTGAGCTTTTCAAGCACACCCTGCCCGATCACCTCCTGGACTGCTCCCCTGCCGCTCCGGCGAGTCTCGATGACCAGCACTGCACCGGCACGGCTTGGTTGCAGGGATTTGAGGCGCCGTGCAAAATCCTCTTTGATGAACCCGGGACCGGCGACGACGAGTGGTCCGGTCACCGGCTCAAGCACTGCACAGACAGCATCGTAGAGATCCTGCCTCGTGCTGCACTCCATCCCTTTTCCGCTCCCGGCTGTGAGCGAGAAGATCAGCCTCGGGCCGTAACTGTGCATCCGGTAGAGCTCGGCATCACCCTCCTCAATCGCCAGGATATGTACCGCTTCAGCGCCTGCACTCTTCACAGCACGGTCGATCCGGTCAAGGTCTGCCTGGTGCCAGGTTCTGATCACCGATATCTCATATCCGGGCTCCAGGTTCAGGGTATGATGTGAGCCCTCGTCTACCCCCTGCTCGATGATTCCGAAGACCCGCAGCCGGATCGCATACTCATGGAACTCGACCTGTTCTACTCTGATGCCAAGCCGCACTGGTCGCTTCTCCTGCTTCTCAGGCCTCAACTTGTCGGTTGCTCCTTCAACACTCCGGAGTGTTGTTGCAAAGACAAGACAGCCCGGGACCACCAGGTGTTTCAGATGCCAGAGATCGTCTGATGACTCGGGAAAGAGTTTGATCTCCCCGAATGAGCGCTGGAGTTCACCGATATCAGCCTTCATACCCCTCTCATTTCAGCCTGATTTCGTCTCTTCCCTGATATCAGATCCGCCTGGCGGAACAAAGGCTGCAATTGACTCGGTGTTGAGTGCAAACTTGAGTGCCTTCTGTTCTGACTCAGGAAGGCGGTCGCGAAGCACCCTGACAACTTTCTTTGCCACATCATTTGGTTCAAAGGTTCCCGGTGTCAGGAGCAGGAACAGTTCGGCACGGTTCTGCACGGCAGAAGCTGGCCCTCCGATGATCCGGGTTTCAGGTTTCTTCTGTAGGCCAATCGCAACCTCAAGGGGAACAGACTTAAACCACTGTCTCTCACCCCTGACCACGAACGAACCACGTGAGAGATATTCTCCTGACTCAGCCGTCTTTGAGACCTGGTCAGGTCGTGCTGCATAGACATCAGCGGTACCGAATCCGGATCTCCAGGCACCCGAGTAGGCTGCAGCAAACCGGGAGACCTCATCCCAATGTTCGGTCTTTCCTTTTACAACGATCACACTGGCCCCGTGAATGTCGGCATGGAGAAAGGTGTCTCCGCCTTCCAGGTATTTCTTCACGAGATCCTCGTTCTGACCGGCATCACGGCCGCCGATGACAAGGACGCCATCAGAAGTATAGAACCAGCGGAACCGGTGGAACCATTTGTTCTTTGGTTTGACATAGCCGGCAGCCTTTCTGACCGGCTGCTGGATCTGCCGTTCCATCGCAGCCCTGGCACCGGTCAGTTTCTTCTTGAACTTCTTGATCTGATCGTAGTTCCGTCCAGCATTCTGCTCCACGGTCTCATGAACAAAGATCTTTACTATGGCCCCGAGATCAAGATCCACTGCTGCCTCGGCTGGATAGACCTGCTTTATCCGCGTCCCGACACCTGAATTGTCAGCCTTGAGAATATCCTCGATCTCCTGCCAGGATTTCCTCTTTGCTGCAGTACCCAGGGTGTTGATCACTTCCTGAACAAAGGAGTACTCTTCATAGATCTTCTCGACGATCTCTTCGTACCGCTTGATCTGCCGCTCGAACTTTTTGACAGACTCTTCCTGCTGGCGCCGTATCCGTTCTTCACGAGAGATCTTCGGCCTTGCCTCTTTTACCTCTCGTACCTTCTTCGGATAGTAGACGACCAGTGCATCGCTGAATGTCGGGAAGGGACCCTGCAGAGTCGGGTCGGCTGTGATCACCGGATGACAGCCGCTTTTTGTGATAACCGCTGCCGGATGTTCCTGTGCTTCCTCAAGAAGGGCATGAATCGCATCATACACGACCCCGCCGTCGGCTTCTGCGGCAGGTGTCTCCTTCGGGATACCGGCAGTCCTGCATACCTGTTCAGCATACATCCCACCCAGGAATGATCCAACTGCAAGTGCCCTGACGATATCACGATCGTCTGCCTTGAGCATGGCGATGTACTCATCACGGGTCTGCAGACTGACATCAGGCGGTGGAAACGAGTAGACAATCCCGGGAAGCACATCGCGGTCCTTGAACTTCTGCCTGGTCAGCGGTTGGGCAATTGTGTAATCCTCGTTGCAGAGGATGATATTGCCGATGTCGAAGACCTCGATGATCAGGTGGTAGACCTGATCAGACTTCTGAATATCGATGATGACTGTCCGCTGCAGTCCTCGCTGTCTGATGTCAAGGATTCTGCCTCCTGCCAGAAATTTGCGCAGCAGCATAGCAAATGCCGGGGGGATGATCGGAAACTCCGGTACTTCAGGAACAAGGTGAAGCCTTCGTCCCGGCTCGATCAGAAGTGTCCGCTTCTCCCGCTCCTTGGTATTCATCCGGATGGCTGCAATCCGGTCCTCTCCGAGGTAGACCTTGTGGACCCAGAGCGGTAATAATCGCCGCAACTCGGCAGTTACCGCTACGAGATCCACCCCACTCATGCCCTGCTGAGTTGCCATATAATACTAACTTACATATGGACTCAAGACTAAAAAAGTAGGACAAGTGGGTACCCGAATGACGGAAGAATCGCTTCAGACTGCTCCAGAATCTGTTGATGCCGCGCCTGCGTCCGTTCCTGAACCTGACGACTATACCGGGCGCATTATCCGGACTATAATTGCTGTTGTCGCAGGATTCTTCGCTGGCCTCATCTGCTTTTTCTTTGAAGGAATGGCAACCAACTCAGCCGGGTCAGGCTCGGGAGTATTTGCTATCCTTGTTCTCATCGCTGCCATCATGATCCAGAAACATATCTTCATGGCATTGAGACTTCGGTACACCCTCGAAAAGAAAGACTGGTTCTACCAGGGTTTTATGACTTTTTCATTCTGGTTCGTGACCTGGACGATCCTCCTCACCGGCACTGCCTTGAAGGCAGCCTGATAACATATGCGAATTGCGGTAGTTCATAAAGATCGCTGTCACTCCCGCAAATGTGGCAGCGAATGTATCCTTTACTGTCCCCGTGTAAGAACCGGGGATGAGACCATCGCCCTTGATGAAGAAGGGAAGGCTCTCATCTCTGAGGAACTCTGTGTCGGGTGCGGTATCTGTGTAAAAAAATGTCCCTTTGAGGCCATCGATATCATCACGCTGCCCGAGGAACTTGAATATCCTACACACCGGTACGGGCCGAACAGCTTCGTGCTGTACGGAATGCCTGCTCCTATCCAGGGGAAGGTCACCGGTGTACTCGGCGCAAACGGTATCGGTAAGTCAACCTCGGTAAAGATCCTCTCAGGCCAGCTCATCCCGAACATGGGATTTTTCGATGAAGAGGCCAGATGGGACACTATCCTGAAGAAGTACACCGGGACTGAACTCTTTGAATACCTCCAGTTACTCTCAAAAGGCGACGTAAAGGTATCGGTCAAGCCTCAGTACATCGATGTCATTCCCAAGGTATTCGATGGAGTGGTCAGGGATCTCCTGAAAACAACTGATGAACGAGGGATGCTCTCACATTATATCGAGAGGCTCTCCCTTACCGGCATTCTTGACCAGAACATCAAACTCCTTTCGGGTGGTGAACTCCAGCGGGTTGCACTCACCGCTGCCCTTGCCCGCGAGGCAGACTTCTACTTCCTTGATGAGATAACACCATTCCTTGATATTCATCAGCGGATGGCTGCTGCGCAGGTGATCAGAGAGCTTGCAGAAGAGAAGCCTATCGTGCTTATAGAGCATGACATCGCGATCCTTGACATGCTCGCCGACACTGTGCATGTGGCATACGGTAAACCTGCAGTCTTTGGTATCATCACCAGACCGAAAGGAGTGAGGATCGGTATCAACCAGTATCTTGATGGGTTCCTTGCAGAAGAGAACGTCAGGATTCGGGATTATCCGGTCACCTTCGAGATCAGGACCCACGATGAAGGTGCTAAGAAGAGCCAGTTGATGAAGATCCCACCGATGTCTAAGAAGTTTGACCGGTTCTCACTTCAGGTGAACGGCGGTGACATTAGGGCAGGTGAAGTGATCGGAGTGGTCGGTGCAAATGGTATCGGAAAATCGACATTCGCCCAGCTTCTAGCAGGAGCTGTAAAACCCGATACCGGGGAGATGATCGATACAGTAAGGATCTCTTACAAACCCCAGTATGTCAAGGCCGATTCGACCGATACGGTAGAGTTCACTCTTCGACAGATCACAAAGGCCTTTGACTCTGGCAGATACCAGCATGATATCATCGAACCCCTCTCACTAGAACCGATCCTCCAGTCACCGTTAAGCACTCTCTCGGGTGGTGAACTTCAGAGGGTCTCGATCGCGGTCTGTCTCTCTCGGGATGCTGACCTCTATGTGCTTGATGAGCCGAGTGCCCACCTTGATGTAGAGCAGCGAATGAAACTGACCAAGGTATTCAGGCAGCAGATCGAGGGCAAAGAGGCTGCAGTGCTGGTGATCGACCACGACATCTATGTTATCGATATCATCAGTGAACGTCTGCTCGTCTTTGAAGGAACCCCGGGGATCGAAGGTCGTGCAACCGGACCGTTTAACATGCGTGAAGGAATGAACAAGTTCCTGAACGAATTGAATGTAACTTTCAGACGTGACAAGAGCGGACGGCCCCGGATAAACAAGCCGGGATCATTCCTCGACCGCGATCAGATCGCCAGGGGCGAATACTACTACCAGGACCCTGAGAATTAATCGGGTTCACTTTTTTTCAGGCTGAAGAAAAAGAAAGCCAACGTTAGCATAACAACAGACTCGCGTTTTCAAATCAGAAAAAAAGAACGATATCAGGTTCTTGTTACTTGTTGATAGTCTGACCTGACGGGAATGAAACTGTTGTTGTGGTAGTTGCTGGAGCAGATGAAGTTGAGAGATTCGAAGTAGATGAACTTGAATTCGCTGTGACATTGGTCTGGTTACTATTTGCAGGTGTGACAACCGCAACCGGGGCTGCAGTTTTTACAGGAACGACAGGTGCTGAGGTCACAACAGGGACTGATGTCTGATTTTCGGTCTTCTGAACAGAGGTTGTAGAGGTGTTGTTCACCGGGACCTGGGTTGAGACCGAAAGGATCGAAGCTGAACCTGATGCAGTCGGGACTGCTGTCGGGGCAGTGGTCATAACCGGAGCAACGGTCTTGACAGATGTTGCATTAACCGGTACCATGGTGACTGCGGGAACAGCGGTTGCTGAACTGATGTTCACCGGGACCTGGGTTGAGATCGAAAGGATCGTCGGTGAACCTGAAGATGCAGGAACTGCTGCAGTCGGTACAGCGGTAATAACAGGAGCTGCCTGAACCGGGCTTGAAGGTACTGATGCGGCCTGCATCATCGAGACAGGTGCAGTTGTAACTACCGGGGCTGCTGCCTGAACTGGAACTGCACTGGAGGTGGCCGGGGTGACCGGCTGTGCCTGCATAGGAGTTATCACAGTTGGAGTCTGGGACGAAGGCTGAGAGCCTGCGCCCGGCTTGACAACAACTGGAGATCCTCCGGTTGTCAGAGCCATCTCGGCGCTGGTTCCAGGGGTGTATTGAACCGACTGATCTGTCACGGTGTCTCCGATCTTGAACGTGATCATCGGAGCACCACCAGAGAAGTCATTCTCTCCGGAGAGAACGATCAGGCGCTCATCAAAGGTTCCTGTGCCACCGTACTTACCGGTCTCCTTGATCCTGATACTTCCCTGTTTCACACCGTTCACATATGCGGTGATCTCAGTTCCGACAGCAACCGGAGTTCCTCCGTTTGTTGCGGTTCCATAGAATTCACAGGGAAGCTGGGGAGAGGCGCTACCAGGTGCGATACAGAAGGTCATCAGGATAATAATAAGACCTGACATGACCAGAAACCAACCCTTGCGGTTTTCGATATATGACATAATAAATCACTCTAAAAAAATTAGGGAATAAATTCCCTGCCTTTGACTATTACCATCCAGTGTAGTCATCAGGCATGATGACATTTTTGACATTGGTTGCGATATCGTAGAAGTATTTGAACTCCTCACGATCGGTGGAGGTGATCTGCAGGTTCGTTATAGAACCCGGAGTAAACGGATAACTCTGTTTCCAGGTATCTGTTGACAACGGATTTTTTACCCGTGCCTTGTACCAGTATTCAAAGCCTTGTGGCTTGATCCAGAAGGTGATCGGGTCGCTCTGGTTCAGAGCGGTATACGGAACCTCGACGGTAAGCATCTCATTACCCTCGGGGTCACCGAACTCACCGAACTTTGCAACAGAGATCGGATTAGTCGGGCTGTTGAGATCAACACCCTCGGTTGTTGCCATGACCCGGTCACCTACCCGCAGCGGATACCCGTTAAACTCGGCCTTTCCGTAGAACTTCTGCGGTGACCAGGCTTCGGGAGTCGGGGTTGCAGTAACAGTTGGTTTCACTGTTGGTACTGCACCAACCCACAGGTGCAAATTCTCATTTTCTGTCGATGTACTGTACGTAACATCGCGGGTGAAGATTGAACCATCACGGATCATTGCCGGAGCTGCAACCTGCCAGTTCGGTGCCATGACCCAGAATGTGATGTTGGCTCCTTCAGGAACACATCTGCCCTGCAGAGCGAGTTTGTCAGACCAGGAACTGTTACCACCACCAAAGTATGCTGCCGAGGTCATGGTGATCGGGTTCTGCGAACCACTCACATCATACCCCTCTATCCGTGCCTCGATGACTGTGCCCACTACCCCATTCGGACCACAATTTACACATGAACTGTCCTCCTGGAGTGTCTCATTACCGGTCCTAATGTGGACATCACCGGAGAAGGTCATAGGGATCGACGGAACACCCGGACAGTCGCTTGTCGGGACGGGCGTCACGGGGATCGGCGGGATAACATCAGGCTGGCGCCCGGTTGCCACCAGATCAAGACTCTTCTCCTTACCTGGCTCATACGGTATTGTCCAGAGGAGTGTTCCGTTCTCTGCCTTCACATAAGCTCGGAGCTGGCTGTAACTCTCGTCAGCAACATAGAACTCAAGATCAGTGCCCGCCGGGATTCCCTGGATCTGTAGTTTTGGCGAGAATGTACCTGTCTTTCCAAAGATTCCCTTTGCAGTCTTGATCGGGTTATACTGGCCACTGACGTTATACCCGGTTGCCCGGGCTTCTACAGTTCCACCAACCGTAATCGGCTGACCATAGAGTTCAACAGTGCCGTAGAAGCTTTCAGGAACCTGCGGAACCGGCAGAACAGTCATCGTCGGAACCGGTGTGGGCTCCACCATCGTCTTTATGTACTCTTTCCGTATCTTGGTGGAGATGGCCCCTTCCTGGTTTGTGATGGTCAGGGTGACGGTGTAATTTCCTGGATTGTCAAAGACATGAACCGGGTTTGCAACCAGATCCGACTTCCCATCGCCAAAGTCCCAGGACCAGAGAGTTGGTGCACCCTGGGAGTGATCGGTGAACCTGACGCTGAGTGGAGCAACACCGTTCACAGGTTCGGCGGTGAAGTCTGCCTCAAGCCCGCCCGGAACCGTTACAGTGATGAATGCATCCTTCTGCTTGGAACTCTCTGCTCCATAGGCATCTTTTACCATGAGTGAGACGGTGTATGTTCCAGGCAGTTCATACTGATGCACGGGATCCTTCTGTGTGTCGGTCTGGCCGTCACCAAAGTCCCATTTCCATGAGCCAGGCATACCACTCGATGTGTCCCTGAAATGAACAGTGAGAGGCGCCCTGCCGGATGTTGGATCGGCAGTGAAGTCGGCTGTGAACTTGCCCTGCTTGACAACGGTTATGTACCCGGACTTTGTCTCGGTATCAGTTCCTCCGGTCTGGGATGAGACTGTGAGAGTGACAGAATAGGTTCCTGCCTTGTCATAGGTATGAACCGGATCAGCAACCATGTCGCTTGCCCCGTCACCAAAGTCCCAGGACCACATCGTGGGTTGTCCGGACGACAGATCCTTGAAATGGACTGTAAGGGGTTCTGCTCCTGACTGAACATCAGAGCGGAAATCAGCAGAGATCTCATCAGGAGTTCCAGGCTGAATTACTGGCAACGGCATCACGGGGATCGATGGATCTGGTGATGGTGGAAGTGGGATCGGAACTGCAGTTACCCGTGTAGTCGGCTCGGAAGACTGCTCTGCCTGTTTCTCCACAGGTGCAGGAGCCGGCGCTACTGACGGCTCACTTGTCTTTGCTGCAGCAGGTTCTCCACCAAGTGAGAGTTGTACCTCATTGCTTGTTCCCGGGACAAATGACGATTCAGGAGTTGCCTTCTGACCGTCAATCCAGAACGTAACCTTCGGCGTTCCTCCGGAGAGATCAGAATCTTCTGCTACGACCTTTAGTCGTTTGTCAAATGTTCCGGCCCCTCCAAGGGTTCCTTCAGTCTCAAGGACAAACTGACCACGCTCCTGGTCTCCCAATTTTGCTACAACAATAGTTCCCACAGGAGCTGGACTGCCCCCGATGGTGACCGTTCCGTAGAATTCACACGGAAGTGCCGGAGCACCGGCTAATGCAATTGTTATCAGGGAAAAAAGGAGTATTGTAGCCAGGCCTGTCCGTGAGGCTACAGATACTACTGACATTTCTCTCACACACCGATTGCAGCAAGGGTACCTGGAGTCTCCATGTAGAGCCAGTATCCCTTTGATGGATAGAGATAGGTATTCTCACCCTGGCCACCGTTGACCATGGTCTGTTCCCACTGCTGCCGCTGATTATCAAATCCACGGGCATAGATCCACGAGCTCTTCACCGAGCTGAATGTATCCTTTGCAGGTGCCGGAGTTGCACCGGTAAATCCAACCGCTGCCCATCCTGACGGGAGGCTTCTGGTTGGCGGAGTCTGAACCACGTTGTTCTTGAATGTCAGGTTGATTGTGGTCTGTGAGACTGAGTAGACCCAGTATCCGTAGAGTGGCTCAATCTTTGTGCTGGTCAGAACCTGGTCCCAGTACTGGCTTAACGGATCATAACTCCAGATCGCGTGCCCGCCGGTTGGTACCCTGCCAAAGACATCGCTTGCATTGGATGCTGAGTCAGAGAGTGTTCGTGCAACAGAAACGAAGTTCCATCCACTGTAGAGAGTGATGTTGGTCGGGTCGATCGGAGACGGTGTGATAGTCGGCTGCGGTCCGCCTGCGACCTGGATGTAATCCTTCTTCACTTCACGGTCAACCTCGTCACCGAGTGTTGCTGTCAGCGTTACCGTGTACTTCCCACCAAACTGGTAGGTGTGCACCGGATCCTTGACACCGGTAGAGGTTGAGCCATCGCCGAAGTCCCAGAACCAGTTGCTCGGGGATCCGGTTGTCTTGTCAGTGAACTGCACCTTCAATGGTGCTGCCCCTGATGTGGGGGCAGCCGAGAAGTCTGCGTTGATGGTCGAGTCTCTGACAGTGATGTAGTCTACAACTGAAGTTGAATCCTTGTCACCGTTGTTGTTCATCACGGTGAGGGTGACTGAGTACTTGCCTGCCTCACTGTAGGTGTGCTTCGGGTTCTGATCAGTAGAGGTGGTCTTGTCACCGAAGTCCCAGGTCCAGGAGGTCAGGTCGTCACCGGTTGACTTGTCAGTGAACTGAACCTCAAGTGGCTTGTTGCCTGATGTCGGGGTTCCGATGAATGCTGCAGTCGGAACCCGGTTGTCAACAAGGGTGAAGTTGAGGTAGAGGAACTGATCATCAATCAGGTTCTCTTCGTCGTACTTCTTGATCTCACTGACAGCCTGGCTTCCCTGGTAATATCCCGGTCCGTCAAGTGGGAAGAGTTTGCTCCACTCGATCGGATAGGAGGTGACCATCCAGATCTGGTTCGGATCGACTGCTGATCTGACATCGGTCTCCTTGAGGAGATCGAACTTGTGGTTGTACATCGGGTGTTGAAGGATGACAGTGTACTCACCTGGTTTGAGATCACAGAACTGCAGGTAGTTGAGCAGGTTGATCTTAAACGTGTCATCGTTGTACACCGGAATCTTGGCGTTGACATACTTGTCGTTACCGACCTTGCTTTCGCCGAAGATCCACATGTTCAGTTCGCTGGTGCTGTTGTTGCCACTACCGGTGTGCGGGAATCCGCATGCTGAACCTTCGAGCAGAACCTCATCGAGTGAGGTTGCCTTACATCCGCTAGCGCAGCACTCGATCGGTTTTGTGATCGTGTCGGGTGTAATGACTCCTGCAAAGCATGGCTCATCAAGCGTGATGTCAGCGGTTGTCACTGCAGTGCATGCACATTCGACACAGCAGGCGTTGACCGGAAGGCTGGATGCATAGATGGTGTAGGTTCCCGGGTTGATCGGGACGTTTGCCGTCTTCCAGACATACTTCCAGGTTCCATCATTATTAACCGGGACCTTGATGGCAGTAAACTGCTCTGCTTCCTGAATACAACCATAGTTGATAGAGTCAAGGAAGGGCTGAACTACATTTTTGGCTGCATCTGCCTTCTTGATGTAGAGCAGATCGTTACCACATTTGTTCTGGCAGTTTGCCCCTGTCATGAAGAGATAGACATAGGCCGAATCGGTATTAGTTCCTGACAGAGTGATCGAGTCTCCAAGGTAATACGGAGCAGTACCGTTGATGCTCATGGTGATGGCACCCTTGTTGACAGTGATCAGATTGTCGCCAGTGAGAACCTTGCTCGGGTCAGAATCCACGTTCTGTACATGGATACGGTAGGTGCGGTCCGGTGCAATGTCAGCACCTGCATTGAACTGCACGGTTCTGTATCCAGGAGACGGATCGTTATCACCGTCAGTGGTTACCTCTGCGTAGTAATAGACACCGTTGTAGAGCACATCCTTTGCATTTGGTTTGTCATCGGTTGGAACAGTGTCCCTGATGACCTTGGCTCTGCCACAGCAGTCCGGTGCAAGGGCGGTTTCACCGATTGTATATGCTCCGGCTTCAGGATCAAATACGATCTTTCCGTTTGCAACACCTGACTGGTTCGGCTCGATCATCGGCGGGCGTTCACAGGCTGCCCCGCTCATCTTCAGGTCACCACAATCAGTAACGCTAGTTGTACTGTTCGGGCACTCCATGATTGAGATGATATACTTCTTGCCCGGTTTTCCTCCTATGGTGACATAGAATGAGTGTCCACGGGTGATAGCAGTAGAGTTGATTGCAACCTCAATGCTCTCATCAACAATTGTTGCACTGATAGTGGATGAGACAGAGTGGCCGATTGCCGTGCCTGAATAATTCTTCTTGATGTTGTTCAGGTTTACTTCTGCATAGAACTTGTATTCACCATTCGGATAGAGGCGGGACTCATCTGTTGCAAGTGCCCCGGTATTCCAGCCAGATGTTGTCTTGTCGTTCTTTGGCCAGAACCAGGGGTTTTTATCAACTACAAGTTTCCGGAGCGAAATATCCTGTCCAGATACATTTGCCAGAGTTCCCTGAAGGGTCTGATAGGTAACCTGGGTTGTGTTTGATGAGCCAACAATGTTAATGATGCCTTTTTGTGAGTCTGAAAGGTTGGCACCACGTTGAGTAATGGCAGAGTACAGATTCGTATCAATACGGAAGTTCACCATGTTGCCGGCAGTGATCTTGCTGCCGTCATTGGCAATATCCTGATCCTCATTCTGATTCCAGATACGCATTCCAACAGTTGGATCCTTTACAATAAAGGCAACCTGTTTGGCCTTGGAACCACTCCAAATCCACCAGTATCCAAGTTTGCCAGTGAACTGCGATGGATCAATGAAGAAACTTTTTGCATAATCCACAGTGACTGTTGCTGAAGGTTCTGTAAGGGCTTTATCAGAGGTAGAACTGAACCAGGCAATGGTATCCCCATCATTCAGGAAGAGTGAAACATCAAGTCCCTCTTCTCCAAGGAATACATCCCCACCTTGAGGAATAACATTTAACGCATTAAGGGCTGCATTTGGGAAATGTAGATCGAGTGGTAGAGTAATTCCTGGTTCATATGTTGTGGTCTCTTCTGCCTGAACTCCGTTGAGCCAGAAGGTGACTGTTGCTCCGCGAAGAGATTCGTTAGCACCAGACTGGACCATCATCGGGATGGTATCATTACCATACACTCCCATCGACATCACTGTCGCTGTTCCAGCATCAACTCCTTTGATATCTGCAGCAACAATAAGGCCTGGAGATGCTGTAGCAGTTCCGACATAAACAGTTCCGGTAAGGAACTCAGGGAGGACCTGCTTGATCTCTTCTGCAGATACGGCCATTCCTCCCCCGATAACGAGGAGGAGGAGGGCACAGATCAGTATTCGTCTGAGTATGGATGTCATCTTATGCCTCACCAGTTAGCACGGCATCCGAATTCATCTGGATAAGATATCCGACAGTCGGATCCATGGTCTTGTCATCATCGACACCCCTGATAATCGGATACTCCCAGCGCTGGGTTGTCGGGTTGAAGGCCAGTACCTTATCCCATTTATCTCCAAGGCTTGAGAGGGCGACATTGGCGGCAGTCGGCTGCATTGCCATGATACCGATGCCTTCCCATCCTTCAGAGAGGTTGCGGGTGTAGGTCTTGTCTGCAACGTAGGTCGGCTGGATCGTCTTTGCAGAGGTCGAGTAGACACGGTATGCCACCTGTGGGATAACAGCGTAATCACCACTGACATTTGTCCAGTTGGTCATGCCGTTGTCAGCACCGTAGATTGCATACGGAACACTTGCGTTGTCAACACCTGCAAAGAGCTTGTTTAAGGTGTTGTAATCGCTGGTGACTTCACGTGGGACTGATACGTGGTTGTATCCTGGCTGAAGGCTGATGTAACTGCCTGTCCCGATTGTGATGTAGTCTTCCTTTGTAACAGTGCTTGTTCCACCATTGTTGGTGATAGTAAGTGTTACTGTGTACACACCAGGGTTGTTGAACGTAATCTTCGGGTTCTTGTCTGCTGAAGTTGCAACAACCTGACCGCCGGTCAGGAACTGCCAGTTCCACGCAGTGACCACACCGGTTGACAGATCAGTAAAGTTCACGCTTGCCGGGTAGTACGCAGACTCGGTCGGGGTTCCAACAAAGTCAGCTGCCGGTTTGTCATGAACGATTGTTATCTGCTTCTTGACAGGTGCTCCGATACCGAATGCGTTGCTGACAGTCAGGGTAACGTCATACGTTCCTGCTGCATCGTAGGCATGGGTCGGAGACTGCAGTGAAGATGTATTGCCATCTCCGAACTCCCACATCCAGGAGGTCGGACTTCCGGTGGACTGGTCAGTGAACTGAACGGTCTCCTTGATTCCTGCTGGCTGCGGGACAAATGCGAAGTCTGCAACCGGTGAGGAGAGAACGTTGATGTAACTCTCCTTCACTACCGAACTGACGGTTCCGGCTGCATCGGTGACTTCCATCTTGATGGTATACTTACCGGGAACAGTGAAGGTGTTCTTGGGCTTCTGCTCGTTTGAGAAGAGAGCGCCGTTGCTTGACCATGCCCAGGCAACACCCGGCTTGTACGAGGTGTCATTGAACTGGACGGTCAGAGGGGAGTTTCCTTCTGTCCGGTCAGCAGAGAAGTCATAGTTTCCTTCGCACTTCTTCTCTGACAGGTTGAACTGGGTGTGGACATAGATGTCATCAACACCAGGCTGGTTCATGGTGTCAAGGAGTGACTTGAGGGCAACTCTTCCATAAAGGGCGTTCTTTCCTTCTATCTGGAAGGCCCGGCTGTCCGGAGTTGGCATGGTGGTGAGCACATACCGGTCACCGTTCGACTCAGTAGCACCGAGTCTGATATTGAACATGCCATTGTTTCCGGGTGCCTGGACGACCACATCATAGGTTCCGGGAGTGATCTGACAGAGGTCGATTCCATTTGCCTGGAAGAGTCCTTTGTTCAGTTCAAAGGAGTAAGTTGAATCACAGTAGAGCGGAGTAGTGGTCAGCAGGTAGTTCTGGGTACCGAACTGGCTCTGCCCAAAGAGCCAGACCTGGAGCTGTTTACAGCTGTTTCCACCGGACTGTCCTTTCAGCACTATCTCTTCAGTGCCACCAAGGGTTCCACATGGGTATCCCGGGCAGCAGCAGCGGGTTACGTCGTTCACTTCTGCGGTCAGGTCTGGTTTGACCAGGGTGATTGGGATGGAGGTGATGACACCACATTCCGGACACTTCTGCAGTTCGCAGACACCACGTTCACAGGCCACTCCGAGGCAGCCTCCAAGTGAACATGAGCCTGTTGAATTGCCGTTACAGGTGCAGAACCGACCATCTGCGTTCACGCTTGCGATCCAGAGAGTGTACTCTCCCGGTCCGAGAGGTGTGTTATTGGTCACCCAGTTTGGATCGATCCGCCAGAAGTTGGACTGTCCGTTCTTTGTGTCATACACTACTGCACTTACCGGATCAAAGGATGTCGGGTCCCTGAGGTTTACTCCGCAGGGGTCGAGTCCCGGGCCGGTCAGCCAGATGTAGGTCATATTGCTGTCTGTGTTGGTGCCTTCGAGTCTGATCTCGTCACCGACAAAGAAGGAACTTGAAACTGTACCGTTGACAGTCATCGCAGAGGCTGATAGTGCCCCTTTGGAGATCGTCACTTTGGTGTCAGCCTTCTGTTCGTACTCGATATCCTGAACCTGAATCGTGTAGGTACTTGCGTTCACCGTTGTGTCTACCCAGAACGGAACAGTCACAGTTCCCTGTGGGCCGGTGGTTATGTTTGCATAGTACCGGGTTCCGGCTTCAAGAACTGCATTGCCCTGTGACGGGAATGCATCTCCAGACGGAACAAGCTGCCGGATGGTGGTGTTCTGTGTGCAGCAGTCAACCACGTACTTCAGACCGGTAGGGTATGCTCCACCTTCAGGATCCAGAACGATACCGCTTGTTGCAAGTTGGGTCCGGTCACCAGAAATGAATGGTGGCCGGTCGCAGATCTTGCCGGTCAGCTTGGTCGGGCACTGATCATAGATGAAGATCTGATATGCAGTGTTGGGGAGGCCGGTTACTGTTGCGGTGAAAGATTTGTCGCGGCCTGTAGGGCTGGTGCTGGCGATACTCAGCGGCCGGGCCTCAAGTGTCAGCGTGTTCTCCTGCCAGGTGTAGGTCGATACCTGGTGGTTCTTGAACATGTTGTTGACATTACAGAGAGCGACAAGTGAGTAGGTGCCAAGCCCGTACTTGTAATCTGATTCTTCACCAGTATCGGCAATACGCCACCCGGTCCACCATCCAATCGAGCCACCGGGCTGGGTGTTGTCAGGCCAGATCCATCCTGCGGATGGGTTCACATTCAGGCCGGTGAGTGGCTTGTAGCTGGAGACACCGCTGCGGGTATCAAGAGTCATCATCTGAAGCAGTTGCTCACCGTCGGGTGCAATCACCGACATGTTCAGATAGTATCCGACATCCGGGTAATCCAGACGGGTTGTTATGTCATCGAGGTTTGTCTCGACATCATACTTGAACCTGATAACATTCCCCCGGTAGGTAACATTCTCAACCTTCATGTCCGTGTCTGCATTCCAGACATTGAACTTGAGAGATGGTTCCTGCGAGGTAAATGCCTTGACTGGTGATCCATCGGCTGCATAGAATGGCACTACTCCGTCAGGAGAGAGATACCAGTCATTCTCCGGCTTGTCAGTCGGCAGCGTAAAGTCGGTTGGATTTTCAATCTTTATGGCATCGGTAACATTCCGAACCACGTTGAGTGCGACTGCATACGGGAATGCTGTCCCGTTGTAGTTCATACAGTCGCTTACATCTACATGCTCTTCACCGAAGAATATCGTGTGTCCCTGGAGGACCTCTTTGATGACGACATTCTGATCGATGTTATTGAACGTTTGAGCCGAGACTCCTGGCACTAATGCCAACAGAAGGCATCCTGCCAGAAGCATGGCAATCAATAATTTTTCTTTCATCGCATACACCCCAAATCACATCGAGTCATGATCACATCCATGAACGGGTGAACCCTAGTTCACAGCTAACCCCCATTCACTCTGCCCGAATACCGGCCAAGGGCCAGAAACAGTACCGGGCTCTCATTATCTGCCGTCACCCTGAATCACTACGGATTCAGGTTTTGCTGATAATACCTGTCATGGAAAGTTCAGTGACGTATTCGACCCCCATTCGTAGATAATAAAAATCCTATATATTATTTCTAATATAAATATTTCCATAAGTATCCAGGATATCCTCTTTTTTTCTCTTACAAGTCAGGTCTCTGATTAATAATCCATCAAACGAAGATAGAAAGGGATCGGTTTAGCCAGCAACAAAAATATTTCAAAATTTAGATAAATTAATTTTTTATGGGTGTTCTGAAGGTTTTCTCAACCGGGAGCATCAAATGTTCCAGCGCATATATTTCCCCTTCATACGAGTAAGATCAGCATCAGGGAGCCGCAAGAAGAAGATCGCGGATTTTTTACAACAAAAAAACTTCCTTGCTGCGGGCAGAAAAATGCTGGTGCCCAGTCTGGGTAACTATATATAAAAAAGAACCAGGGAGTCCGGTGTTATCTGACACCAATTGTCTTGGTTTCAGAATCACTGAACTGTCCATTTGAAACTTTCAGGACGACAGTGTACTGTCCATCCACCGGATAGATATGGGTCGGGTTCTGGATTGCTGCAGTGGTTCCATCACCAAAGCTCCAGCTCCAGGTTGTTGAACCTTCAATTTCTCCAGTTGAGGCATCAGTAAATGCTATGGTCCTTGTTCCAATTGCCTTTGACGTGAAGTCAGCAGTGATAACTCCCGGAACCGGTGTTGGTGTCGGTGTCGGTGTCGGGGTTGTGTATCCTGCGGTGATCTGGACGGTCTTAGTCATGAGGCTGGTTGCTCCGGTACCGTCATCAACAGTCAGAGTGACATTGTACGATCCCACTTCCTTGAACCTGTGGGTCGGGTTCTGCTCGGCCGAGGTCAGACCATCGCCAAAGTCCCATGTCCAGGTTGCTGCACCAACAGAGGTGTCAGTAAACTTGACCAGGTAGCAGCAGGTCTCATCCTTATCAAGGTAGTCCCAGTAGAAGTTTGCATATGGCTGCGGACCGACCGTGATGGTTCCGAGATCATACTGGGAACTGACACCATCAACGAGCTGGCAGAGAACTGTCACTGCGTAATTACCAGGAGTCTCGTAGATGTGAGTCGGATTCTGTTCTGCAGTGACACTTGAGTCGCCAAAGTCCCAGAGCCAGGCCTTAATCAGGGGAGCGGACTGCTCAACAGTCTTATTGTTGACCGTTGCAGATGCAGCGAACTCCACCTTGAGCGGGAAGGTTCCGTTCATCGGGTCTGCAGTTGCAGTGATGACCGGGGGCTGGTTCTGCACGATGATGTAGTTCTCCTTGGTCATCTCGTTACCTTCACCGTTCACGTTGGCTGCACGGAGGGTAACCGTGTACTGTCCGGGAGTGGTGTAGGTATGAGACGGACTGCGGAGCGAGGAGACAGCACCATCGCCAAAGTTCCACTGCCAGGAGTCGGCCCAGGTGGTGGTGGTGTTGTCAAGGAACTGCACGGTGAGCGGGTACTCTCCACTTGTGACATCGGCATTGAAGTCAATGCTTGGAAGCACGTTTGGTGATGCCGGGACCTGGATATCCTGCGTCGTGGTCGAGGCATTATTGTACTGATCGGTGACAGTCAGGGTAACGCTGTACTGTGCTGGTGCAGAGTACGTGTGTGCCGGAACCTTGTCAGTGCTGTTCGTTCCGTCGCCAAAGTCCCAGAGGTACTCAAGATCAGTGGAACTGAATGACTGGTCGATGAACTGGATGGTCATCGGATCTACGTTCTTTGGAACATAGGTGAAGTTCGCAATCGGTGAACTGTAGGTAGGAACTGCACTGACACCGATCTGCTGGGTGATGTTGCTAATCTTTCCATGGGTATCAGTTACCGTTAGGGTCACCGGATAAAGGCCAAGAGCGGTGAACTGGTGAATAGGACTAATATCATTACTGGTTGAATTGTCTCCGAAGTCCCAGGAGTAGATCAGTGGTGTTGAACCGAAAGACTGATCAATGAATTGGACAACCCCGGTACTATTAATTGTACCTGAATATGTGAAAGTAAAGTTTGCAACAGGCTCGAAGTACTTTGAGGGGACCTCATTTACAGTAATATAATCGTACTTCTTCTGTTCCTTCGTGGTTGTTCCATTTGTTACCTTCAGGGTAACAGTGTAGTTTCCAGGGGTTGTGTAGACATGGAGCGGATTGGTCTCATTTGAGGTTACATTGTCTCCAAAGTCCCATGCCCAGGAGGTTCCCGTAAAGGTTGAGAGGTCAGTGAACTGGACCGGGAGTTTAACGAGACCTTCGGTTGGAGTTCCGTTAAAATCAGCGGAACCACCATTGCAGATGTCCTTAATTGTGAACTTCAAGGAGACATACTTGTCAGTAACCTTCGGGCATACCGGGCAGAGAGCCTGACCCTTATCATTAAGTTTTGCAATCAGGGCCTGGTATGCTTTGTATCCAACAAGGTCGCTTGGGATATACGAAGGACCAACACCGATTGCATCACTACTGCATCCAGGAATCTGGACAACAACATTATACTCACCGGCATCAAGTTCACAGAATGAAATATTCTTTCCATTTGTTGAGAACAGTGTCCGGACATCAAGATCAAATGTTCCTTTTGAATCAACACCAGATGTAAAGTTGCTCACCAGGTACGGAGCAGACCCCATCCAGCTGTTGCCAAACAACCAGACCCGGACTGACTGCTGCGGAGTTCCAGTATACCCGGTCAGGTTGATAGAAGTAAAGGGATCAGTTGAGCCACAAGGGAATGCCGCACAGCAACAACGGTCCACAACTTCTGGAACTGTAAAGTTAAATTCAGGTTCGGTTACAATTATTGAAACTATAGCAGGAGCAGGTCCACATGCAGGGCAGTTATTTAATCCACATATACCACCTTCACCACACTTGAAACTGCATGACTCATTCATATACTTGTTTTTATACCGCTTCGCATCTTCACCCGGATTTATACTGGAAGCATAGACAGTGTAAGTACCACCAGTACACGGAGCCTCCCACTGATAATACCAGGTTCCATTCAAAAATGCGCCCTTATTATCGGTAGGTTGAGGCTCAACCGTTAATGCATCTAAAAATTTACCACATTCAGGATATCCTTCACCCGCTATCCAAAGATAGGTTGTCTTACTGTCAGTGTTGGTTCCCTGAAGCATTACAGTATGTCCGGACTGAATCGTGGAGACCGGAACCAATGAGCCCTGGCTCCAGGATGTGAAATTATATGCACCTGCTGTTACAGCACCATAGGTTATAGTTACCCCATAATCCTGAGAATCAACACCGGGTACGCTTTGCTTAAAATCAGACTGCAAATGATAGGTATACGTGCCAGGTTTTAAACTGTTGGGCATTAACTGGTTTGTACCATCATCAGGATAGAGAGTTCCCACCTTGATAGTGGTATTGTTGGTGTTTATCGCACCATAGTAACGAGTACCATTCCATGGCACTGACCAAGGTCCCACAGAGGGACTATCAATGCCATTAGGGGACACTTTACTGAAGTGATACGGATTATTGAAGTCTTCAGGCCATATCTTGGCATCATCTCCGAGCACAAATGTGTCGTCAGGAACTGAGTTGTTTATCAGATACGGTGGTCTGTCACAGATGTCACCGGTCATTGTCTGTGGAACAATCACTAACCCAAGATGCATTGGAACGCTGGCAGAATCATTCCCACTTATAGAGAGATTGAAATAGCCATCCACATTCGGTTGCCCATCACTCACACCACCGCGGGTGACGGTACTAGGCCCACTCATTGCTACTGAGGCCGATGCCAGACCAGCCAGCATGCACAATAGTATGATTGAGATAATTCCCAATCTCTTAAATTTCCCCATATTAAACCATCCTGACAACATTTCAATAACACCATCCGAACGGGAAAACCTTGATCAACCTTCTCCCCGCCTTTATCAATTAAAATCCAGATTTCTCTTCAAACTTTAATTTCAAAGCGATGTAGAACCTGAAGTCAGTTTAACCCCACAATTCCGAATAATAGACATTGTATTTATAATAAATCAAATATAAATTTTTCCATTAGAATCCGGAAAAAGTTACTGATACAAAAAAGAGAGATTCTGGTTATTTGATCTTTATATAGAACGTATTGCTATCTGAAGCATACCCATTTGAAATACTCAACTTTATCGGGAATGTTCCACTATATGCAAATTCATGGCATGGATTCTGATCTCTGGATATATCTGAACCATCACCAAAGTCCCAGGACCAACTGTTTATTCCCACACCTTCTGAGTTATCAAAGAACTGGATCTTTTTTCGGTTAGAGAGATCTGCATAGACCAGAGTAATTTTGGTGCTTACTGTCGGGCTCAATGCCGTAATGAATCTCGGACTATACGTTGTATTGGATACCCCGGATTTGTTGAAGACATCAAGCGTGACATCATACACACCCGGATTCACATAGGTATGATTCGGTCCCTGTTCTGTAACTGAGCTCCCGTCCCCGAATGTCCATTTCCATGCCGCAACCGGACCTGATGAGAGATCCATAAACTGAACATTAAACGGAGCTACGCCCCGGGTTGACACTGCGCTGAAGTTCGCATACACCGGCCGTGCCTCTATGGCAGTCGTTGCATTCACTAACCTCTCCTTTGTGACAAGGATCGAACCAGCGGAACTGTTCACGGTCTCATTCACCGTATACACTCCGGGAGTCTCATAGGTATGGCTTGGGTTCTTGTCAGTTACCAGTCCTGATCCATCACCAAAGTCCCACTTGTACGTAAACGGCCCTGTTCCTGATGACTGGTCAACAAATGATACTATCAGCGGTACCGGCCCCTCAACCGGAACAGCAGTGAAGTCGGCTTTATGCAAAGCAGGTTTTTCAACAGTAATGAAGTTACTCTGATTAATCACATTAGAGGTGTTCCCGCCTTTCACCTGAAGCATGACATCATAAACTCCCTCATCTGAATAGATGTGAACAGGATTCTTGTCGTGGTTTATGAGTGAGCCATCACCAAAAGACCAGTTATAGGTGAGGGGAGTCTCGCTGTAGGACTGATCAATGAATGAGACCTGAAGCGGGGCGGTACCATTGCGGGGAGTTGCCGTGAACATCGCTGAGAGAGGGGCAGGTTCACGGACAA
Source organism: uncultured Methanospirillum sp. (assembly GCF_963668475.1). Classification (GTDB taxonomy): domain Archaea; phylum Halobacteriota; class Methanomicrobia; order Methanomicrobiales; family Methanospirillaceae; genus Methanospirillum. The sequence goes on along the minus strand of NZ_OY764544.1, from coordinate 3,356,057 downwards.
AGACGCTGTTGTTCCTGATTACTGAACCAATCCTGGTTCCATCACTCACGTTGAGTGCTACGTTGTAAGAACCAGGCTGGGTATAGACATGAACCGGGTTGCGTCCGGAAATAGGAGTTGAGTTATCACCAAAATCCCACAAATAGGTGAGATGACCGGTTCCTTCTGCAAGACCAATGAAATTGACCGTAAGTGGAGCAGTACCATTGGATGGTGAGGCCGTAAAGTCGGCAATCGGAACAGGGGGTGTATCAACAGCGATATACCCGGTTTTCGTTGCTATGTTTGAACCACCGGGGCCAGTTACATTGACTGACACATTATAGAGCCCCTTGGCCGTGTACGTATGAACTGCAGAGGGCTCGTTGACACCATAATTTTCAGAATCATCTCCAAAGTCCCAGTTGTATATATAACTCCATTGAGCGGGTGACAAATTACCAAAAAACTCACTCGTTCTTGGTGTCTGATCCGTAAAGGTAACCGTCAGATTAGTGGTACCCGACTGTGGTGTTGCAACAAAGTCTGGTTGAGGTGGTCGGACAGGGAGGACATGGATGAATTTCTCTTGAGGAAGTGCTACAGTTCTTCCCAGATCAGCTGAAAAATTATCACTCACATTCAGGATAACCGTGTACCATCCAGGATCAGTATACGTATGAACCGGATTCTGGTTATTCATTTCAGAATCCAAAGTTGTTGTGTTGATATCAAAAGTCCAGTTCCAGCCTTGAGCACCTATCGACTGATCAATGAAAGAGACATTTAGTGGCGGATACCCTGACCGTGGTGATGCTGCAAAGTTGGCACTCAGATCTCCCTTCACCGGCTCGGTAACGCGGACTTCACCGGTACTGTTGCTCGTAACGAGGGTCCCGTTCCAGACCGTCATGCAGACTCCATAGGTACCGGGTGTGGTATAGGTATGAGACGGGTTCGGGTTATCTGAAGCATCAGAATCCCACGTTCCATTCCCATCCAGATCCCACCGGTAAAATGTTGCATTACCTTCGGACTGATCAACAAACGTAACATTGAGCGGAGCTGGTCCAAAAGCAGGAACTGGAGCAAACTGAGCATAAATATCTTCACCCAGCACGACGCCCGCCAGACAGGACACACACGCGATACTTATGAGGACCTTTGCAAGAAAAAGACCCCCACTTCTCTTCTTACCAGAATTTTTCATCATTTCACCGAATGAAACCAGTTTGAACATTATTCATATGACAACCCCACATCAGAAACAAGCCATTCCCATCGGATTGGTCCCGGAAAGAGACTCAGATCAGGGATGCATGTATGGTGGGATTTTATCATTCATTTATTATTAATGTTCGTATTTAATTACCCAGCGTAAAAATTCGAGGTAAATACCAGTAATTTTAAGGTATTTTGGAGATCGCGATATCAAAAGTCAGGGTACCTGACCAGTATATATCCCCACGATCTATGAAACCCTGGGATCGCGAATCCGGGTTTAAAATAGCCGGCAATTCAGGACCATAGATGGCGATCTACATATTTCAACAATTCATCTCTTAAATTGAAAACCAACTGCGAAATACAGACATATATCAGCCCTAGATGACATCAAAAAAAGTGAGACGAACTCTTCTATGACTCAGGACCCGAAAGAGGAATAGCAACAGGATATAAAAACCCGGTTTTCAGTCATACATTTAAACCAGGATATGGCTTTTTTACCGGATTCAATAAAAAATAAACGAGATATAGGGGTTAATTCACGATTACTGCGTTTGGTAGTGTGACCGAACCACTGTAATCACTGTTCTGTGCTAGCAGGGTGACTGAATATGCTCCCGCAGTAGTATACCGATGAGTGGTATTCTGGAGCGTAGAGGTTTTTCCATCACCGAAATCCCAGATCCATGAGATCGGATTTCCGGAACTGGTATCTGTAAACAGTACATCCAGCGGAGCAGTCCCATTGTGAAGAGAGAGATCAAACGATGCCGTTATCCGGCCAGGAACAGGAGTAGGCGTTGGCTCAGGTTCAACACCATTGGTGACAGTGATAAACTTATTCCACATCCCATATCCCCCGCTTTGATCATTATTTGCACGCAACGTCACCGCATATGTACCTGGATCGCTGTAGGTATGTGAGGGGAACTGAGTAGTATTTGTTGTGCCGTCACCGAACTGCCAGAAGAATGAGGTTGGGGTACCGAGTGACTGGTCACTGAACTGAACAGTCAGGGGAGCCGGGCCACGACGTGGTGAAGCATCAAAGAAGACCTGAACCAGTCCCGGGATCGGAGTGCCATTCACCCTGATTGAATAATCCTTTGTAAGATTGGTAAACGTCCAGTTACCCACCGGGTAATTATGAAGGATATCATCCACAGATACGTTTGTCAGGGTAGAGCCTGGCCTTTCCTGCATAACAAATGACTGATTTGAGCTAGCAGGATACGAGTTGCTGCCTGATGGGATGATCTTGCTCCACCGGTTTGATGAAGAGTTTATAAGATACGAATCAGGGACCTGTGCAAACTGTGCATGGATAGACTGGTTAGACCCAACCTTCGTAAAGTTGTACACAAACGGAGAGGCTTGTGCTCCAAGATTAACCGAATCATTAATGATAACATCAGAGATTGAATAATCCTGGAGTGCAGCAATCGTGAAACTCTTGTTGTACTGATCAAATACTGAGACCAATCCGGATGGCTCAATTGTCCCCCCGACCCCGGCTGTCGCATCGATATACCATCGTTGTGGATACAGCACCTTGAAGCTGGCCGCAATCGTGTGATCGTCGGTGACATTCGGGAAGATATATGATCTGATTGCTCCCTGGCTCACGTTATCAACCAGCACCGTGTTCACAACCATCCCAAGATTAGAGGTGATGTTAAACGTCTGATCTGTCCCGTGATTAACGGCAACCACGCCGGACGGGCTGATTAAACCTCCTGGCCCTGCAGTTGCAGTGATGTTATGAGTCAACCCACCGGTTGAATTAAACTGGGCATAGATGGTATGGTTTGCAGTCACATTTGGGAATGTATACGAACTGACAGCACCTGCACTCGAGTTATCAATGAGAACATCTTTTATCGAATACCCGGCATTCGGGGAGATTGAAAATGCCTGATTACTCCCTTTTGCGACCTGCACAGTTCCGGAGGGAGAGATAGAACCCCCTGTCCCGGCAGATGCAACAATCGTGAAGATATCACCCTGACCTGATGTAAGAATAAACTGTGATGCAGCTACAACACTTCCGCCATCAGGATTTGTGAGGTTCACAAGGTAGGTACCAGCAACAGATCCCGAGAGATTGAACGTTGTCCCAAGATTACTACCCTCACTGTCAACAATGGTCGGTGTGTAATTAAAAATGGACTGACCAGATACTGTATTTACAAGTTTTAATGCCGCTCCCTCCTGAATGTTACTACCAGTAACATTCATTGTAAAAGATGTTGATGAGTTGTTGCCGGTTTTCGGGGTGAAATCAGTAATCACAGGGCTTGGGGCTGAATACGAGACATATCCCTTAATGCAGGTGGTACTATTATCATCGTTTAACAACTTAGAATCAACCCAGGTCGCCCCATTTGAGCTATAATACCCATCTCCATCAGATATTGCAGGATTATAGCCCCTGGTATTTGGAAGGTACTGAATAGGAAGCGAATATATATAATCAGTATTTACCTGATGAGTTACAATAGAAAACCTATCATCTTTCGTCAGTCTCACCGGAGTTGTCAGATTGATAACATGATACCCGGCACAATCATACGTTCCATTACTGGTAAATTTTAGTACTCCGCTACTAGGAGTTGTTGTCAGGTTTGTATAAACTTTTACTTCATAAGATGTTGGATTGTCTGTAGTGTAAAACCCAATCGCGTTCAGAAATCCTGTTTTAGTCACATTGTAACAGGATGCTCCCCAACTTGATGTTGAATTACCAAGAGTGAAAGACGACGTGGGTCCGGCAAGATCATGCTGATAGATCTCATTATACCGGGAAGTATTAGAGCCAAAAAACATCACGTTATACTTCCCGATGTTCGCATCATAGTACGATATCCATCCGTACCCATGATCAGCCCAACTCGGACCCCAACTATTCTTGATCAGAAGTGCCCCGTCACCAGGTGGTGGTGACGTGAAGTTACTCCTGCTGAAGTTGTCATCCCACCCTACAATGGTAACCGCATGATTTGAGAGGTATAATGTGGGGTAGTAATAACTATTAAAGGTAGAATTCCACTCAGAATTTTGAGAATAAGTCGTTGATAATGCGCCGTAGTTGATTACTGAATCCTTTATGGCTGACAGATCAGTTGATGAATTCCGGTCAGGAAGCCAGTTTATCTGATAAACATTCTTCTCAACCGGGCCTGAAGGAGAGGTATAATTCCAGCTACCACTTGGATATGGATCATTCTGCTCGGATACAGGACCTAGCTGGGCAACTAAATACCCACCTGAATTGCGAAAATTTCCACCCGAATCAGGAGTAGAACCTTTTAAATTCCGGTTCACCATGTTCTTCTCTGAGAAGTTCAGGTTTTCATTTGCCATTAGGTTTGATTCAAGAGAAGACATTGCTGCAAAAGCCCAGCAGGTTCCCCAGGGATTTTGATTTTTTACTGATGTCACCCGGCCCTGTGATCTCAGATCATATGATGAAGGATACTGGATAGCTGATGCCCGAACCTCCATGTTATCTGTAGGATCAGATATCCGACATTCAGGTGGCACAAAACCTGTCTGATAGGTTTGGTTTTCTTCCACAGAATTAGCAGTAACCAACTCTTTGTATGCCAGATAATCAGGATTAATCGGGGCCATCTCAATATTTGCTGCCCCGACGCTTGAATTGTCAGCAATACACAATCCAAAAAGTCCTGAAAAGAGGAGAAGAACGCTCATTACCAAAACTACTCTACTAACTCCATACAACATCGAATACCCCCAACGATAACCTTGGTTATCTGATTTATTTTTATATTACGATTAAAATAGATAAAGATGCCGCAAATAACTGATTATTTGGAAAAAAATGCGTTTGCGATTACAAGTGCTTTACAAAAAAAAGACAGAGGATTTACCAAACTGTGATATACTGGTTCCTCACCGCACTGTTACGTGCATTGCCTATCATTGCCTGTGCCCGTACTGTGTAAACACCGGGTGCATCGTATTTGTGAGTCATATTCTGCTCATACCCGACACCGCCGTCACCAAAGTAATAAACCCATGACCCCATGAGGTCGTTTGTACTTCCATTAAAACTGACTGATAGTGGAGCAGAACCTGAGGTTACATTACCCATGAACCAGACAGGAACCTGTCGTGCATTGATATAATCCGGCCTGACCTTGGTATTATTATCGGTAGCCCCCTGGACTGTCAGTGCCACATCATGTGATCCTGCAATCCAGTAGGTATGCGTCGGACTACTGTTCGTTGCATTAACAGAGCCATCATCAAAGCTCCAGTTAAACTTCAATCCATTCGGATTATCCGGAGATGTATACAGGAACGAGACGTTGAACGGAATGATTCCAGTCGTCGGGGTCCCGGTAAACTCAGCACCTGGAAGAGGCGGAGCATTCACACTAAAGGTTCCATTCGTTACCAGAACTGGATTAATCACAACTCCATTCTTATCCTTCAGACTGTTGATCGTCACATTTATCGGAGACGTCCCAACGGCCAGACCCTGGAATGTTATATTCAGGGCCTGTGCAAGGGTAACATCACCACTCATTGATGCTGTTGCATTTACCGTAAGAACAGATGCAGGCAGCGTAGAGTTACTCTCAAGGTTTACACCGCTCGGAGTTGAAACATTGGTGAAATTACCTACAGAACCGGTTTTGAGCCCGATAGTAAGGTTATAAAGAGAGAGGCCGGTTGTCAGACCAGAGATTGAAACATTACCATATCCGCTCTGACCTGTCACCAGTGAGATATCATTTGAAGTGATTGCAGGCGCAGCAATGCTCTGGTCGTAAGGGATCAGTTTGCTTAACGTATCTTCTCCAACCCGGACCGTTACATTGAGCAGGCCAGCCTTCGGAGTGAAACTCGGCGTGAACGTGATCTGTCCTGCAGAAGCACTTCCCGAAGTATATCCTCCAACCATCCAGGAAAGGTTAACCGGTGTTCCGATTGTGCTTACTGCCTTGAGTACCCGTACCCCATAGGTCCCCGCGTCAACTGTCCCGTTTGTATCAGAAACAAATAACTGCGTGGAATTATTGAAGAGAACTCCTTCAACTGAAGTAATTGTGCCAGGATTTAGGGAAAACGGCACCACAATACTGCTCGCAGTAAGGCCCTGTATCCCGGTTGTCTGTGGTGTAAACCCGGCATCAAACCCGACCAGAATCTGTTCACCGCTCGACAGAGCAGGATAACTGATGGTGACCGGCATATCCTTATACAGAGAATCAGGGGAGATTGTAATGTCAGCTGATGATACAACCGGCAAAAGAATGACCCCAAGTACTATCAAACCCATCCACAATGAACGCATAACATCCCTCGATAACTATAGGGGTATTTTTATTATAACAATAAAAATATAACGGAAGATATAGAATCAGAACAATTTATAAGGGGAAGAGGTTCTGCGACGATAGAACAATTATAAATGGAAAAGGAAATTAAAAAAGGGGAATGCGATAACTGGTATTTATCGGACAGTTATTGCATCAGATACCGTGACTGTTCCGCTGTATTCACTATTTTGTGCCTGTAACATAACTGAGTATATTCCTGGAGATTTATACTTGTGAACCGGGTTCTGATCCTCAGAAGATGAACCATCACCAAAATCCCAGAACCATGAAACCGGATTTCCGGAACTCATATCAGTGAAATTAACTGACAGTGGTGCTGTCCCATGTAACGGCGAATACTGAAATTTCGGAGTTATTCTATCTGGAACAGGAGTTGCAGTTGGTTCAGGAACTACACCATTATTTACCGTGATATACTTATTCCAGGCCCCTACCCCTCCATTCTTCTCATTAGAAGCACGAAGACTTACAGAATAAACTCCTGACGAATTATATCTGTGAGTTGGATCCTGGTCTGAACTGGTCTCTCCATCCCCAAACTGCCAGAAAAATAATATGGGATCACCCAGACACTGGCTGTAAAATTTCACATCGAGCGGGACTGATCCCCACCGGGGTGATGCGTTAAAAAACACCAGGATTTGTCCGGGTATCGGAGTTCCTTCTGAATAAATTGAGTGATCTTCGGTCAGGTTTGTGAAGGTCCAATTTGTAACAGGGCCTTTTACGGTTGAATCCACCGTCACATTGGATAACATGGAACCGGGTTTAGCCTGCATTTTGAAGGACTGATTTGAGTTTTCAGGATACAGATTGTTCCCAGATGGTATTATCTTCCCATACTGATTTGAGGATGAATTAATCGCATACTCACCAGGAATCCGGGAGAATAATGCAGACATTACGTGATTTTCGGTGACATTTGTAAAGGTGTAGGAGGTGACTGCACCCAAACTCACATTGTCAACGATCACATCAGAGACCAAACTCCCGATATCAGGGCTTATTGTAAATTTCTGATCATCACCGGAATGAACCACAACAACGCCTGATGGATGTATTGTACCACCGGTTCCAGCGGTTGCGTTTATTGTATAATTTCCGGCATAAATTCCAAACGATGCGTGTATCCAATGGTTATGAGAGATATTCGAAAATACATAATTGGAAACGGCCCCTGCACTTACACCGTCAACCAGCACATCGGAGATATAATATCCTGAATCTGAACTGATATTAAATGCCAGACTTGCTCCAGATGAGACGGTCATTGAACCGGAAGGGGTGATCATCCCACCCGTATCGGCTGATGCATTCACGATATAGGTTACAGGTTCCGGAGTCGGGGACACGGTGATCTGACGTGTTGCAAATCCATCATTGCCACAGGTATTTTTGGTGACGAGAGAGACCAGATAGGATCCTGAACTGGTAAATGTATGAATGACGGTCTGATTGGTTTCATTTGGTGAACTATCACCAAAATTCCAGGTTCTGGAACTGATAACCCCTCCACTGGAGATATCATCAAAGAGAACTGTCATCGGAACCGTTCCACTGCTGATATTTGAGATAAATGAGGTAATCATTTCAGGACAAGGAGCCGAGGCCACAGTAAATCCGTTAAGCAACCGACCTATCTGCCCATCGGGATTCTTTACTTCAATAGTCCAGTTGCCTGTTCCAGCACCCTCTATCGGAAGTGAGCAGGTGATACGAACCGGACTTATGACAGAAATATCAGTACCGGAAATGTTCGCAAATCCATCACGGGTGAGATTTACTGTTGCACCGGATACAAAGTTTGTCCCGACAAGGGCTGTAATATTTACAGAACTGATATTCACACCGGTTGAAGGAGTGATATTTGTTACAGTTGGAGCACTGGCAGGTACTGATAGAACTATAATTCCGTGGTTGACAGTTGAGTTATTGTTACAACTATTCCACGAAGTCAGGTTGATCTGGTACGTGCCAACACTGTTGAAGGTGTGAACTACATCACAGGTGCTTTCATTGCTGCTACCATCTCCGAACTGCCAGGCCCAATGATTGATCATACCACCTGTTGATGAATTGGTAAACCGGACGGTCAAAGGAGCGTAACCACTGCTAACATTAGAACTGAAGTTTGCTAGTACCGTTGGACAAGGGTTACTATTCACAACGATATCACGGCTGACAGTCGATTTACTATTACAACTGTTCCACGTAGTCAGGTTGACCTGATATGTACCAACACTGCTGAATGTATGAACAGGATCACCAATACTCTCATTATTACTTCCATCACCAAACTGCCAGGCCCAACGATTGATGATACCACCGGTTGACGAATTCGTAAAATGAACGGTCAGAGGAGCATAACCACTGCTTAGGTTAGAGCTGAAGTTCGCAACCACAGCAGGGCAAGGCTCGCTACTCACAACGATATCATGAAGAACACTTGAGAAATTATCACAACTGTTCCATACTGTCAGATTAACATTGTAAGTACCAGAATTCGTAAAGGTGTGAACCGCTTCAGGACTATCAGATGACGTATTGTTGTCACCAAAATCCCAGAGCCAGTCGTCGATTGTTCCACCAGTTGAACTATTGGTGAACGACACCGTCAGAGGAGCGATACCGTTGCTTACGTTGGAACTGAAGTTCGCAACAACAGCAGGGCAAGGTTCACTACTCACAACGATTTCATGAAGAGCACTTGAGAAATTATCACAACTGTTCCACGCAGTTAAATTAATAGGATATGTTCCGGCACTGTTGAACGTATGAACAACTTCGGGACTTTCGGAGGACGTTGTGTTGTCACCAAAATCCCATAACAAACGGTCAATACTTCCACCGGTCGAACAATTCGTAAATTTTACAGTCAGAGGAGCGTAACCGCTGCTTACATTGGAACTGAAGCTCGCAACAACAGCAGGGCAAGGTTCGCTACTCACAACGATTTCATGAAGAGCACTTGAGAAATTATCACAACTATTCCATGCAGTTAAATTCACGGGATATGTTCCGGCACTGCTGAACGTATGAACAACTTCGGGACTTTCGGAGGACGTTGTGTTGTCACCAAAATCCCATAACAAACGGTCAATACTTCCACCGGTCGAACAATTCGTAAATTTTACAGTCAGAGGAGCGTAACCGCTGCTTACATTGGAACTGAAGCTCGTTACCACTGCAGGACATGACGGATCATAGACAGAGAATAGTACTGACTCCGTACTTTCAGTCTGATCAGGAGTCTTCACAGAAACCGAGTAGTTATCAGACACGAGTCGGGTCAGATCAAAGGTGGTTGTGAGATATGAAGTATTGGTAAAAGTAACATCGCTTGAATTTGTCAGATTATATGTGCTATTACTCAGGTTAACCAAAGAACCCTCTGAAAAACCTGAACCAGTTATACTGATCTCAATATTTGTACTCTCCCGACTCCCGGAAGAGGGGGAAACACTCAGCACAGAAGGAATTGTCTTGTTGGTAAAAAGACCATAAAGCCAAGTCCCTTCCCATAATTCATCAGAATCATCAAAGGAGACAGAGTGCTGATCTGTATGCAGGGTAGATGAAACAGGATACCAAACCGTCCCATTTGTTGCCAGAATCCTGATATTATTCTCAGGATACCCGAATGGAATATCTGAAGGACTATAATTCAGAGATAGTAAATCAAAAATCCCCGAACTCCCATGAGTAATATTGACATAATTATTCAGACTTACAAAAGACCCGGTTGCATCAGGATGAGTAGCGGATGTGTTGAAAGAGAACGATCCGCTGATATTTGACGCTGAAAGGTTTGCTCCGTTCAGATCACCTATTCGTAGATTATTAAGAGCGATATCATGTGATTGGGAGTCAATAAAAAAATCTACTCCACCGGATTGGTCCTTCAAAATCGAAGAGGAGATGAAAATTTTTGATGAATTGTTCAGGTTCAATCCACCGCCTGAATTGCCTGAAGCCGTCAGACCCTGTATTGTACCAAAGGTGGAGTCCATCAGGAGTAAACCCGGACGATTCTTAGTTGAAATCGAGTTCCCGTAAGATGAGATATCAATGAGAGTAAAATTATCTGCACCGGTAAGAGAGATCCCTCCTCCGTTATTCAAGACTGCAGTAATATTGTCGATTATTAAGTTCTCGGTAGATGGCAGAACTATACCACCATAAACATTCCTGTAGCAGGATACATCACGTATTGTAATATTGGATATATGAATCCCAGATCCGCTATATACTCCAAGATTGGAGAGATCATGTAGGGATATGTTCGACAAAAAAATTCCTGACACACTGGAGGAGATCCAAAAACCACGAAACTGGTTCTTCACGTCAAAATTCTCCATAATGGTTGAATTATTCACAGTGAATGCCGTGCCAGCCGCTGAAGTGATTATAGGAGTTCCATTATACCCAATAAGGATAGTCTCATTATTGATCGTGAACTGTCCTGTATACGCAGTGGATGATGAACCATTCACAAATATCGGCTCACCTGATGGGAGTGTCTGGTTTAATGAATCAGAAAGACTCCAGGGATTTTCAAAACTGCCATCACCATCCCCAGAAACCGCATCAACAGAAACATATCTCTCTGCAGTTACCGGATTAACCATTAAAAGGAAAGATACGAACAATATCAATAGAATATATCGAGAATAATTGAACCCACCCATGATCCTAAATAGGCAGGTAGATCCATAAACATTTCGATTTAATTCTCAAAAAAATATACAAATTATCTGATGAAATTTACCCAAAAGAATTCACCAAATCACCATGATAATCGGTATTTACGTCGGGTGTATCACCCTGTATCTCTCCTCAATATCTCCTAATGTATTTGCCTCCCTCACGTCCTTATCCTCCCTAACCTGCACAAACCTTGGGAACCGGAGTGCAAACCCCCCTTCATAATTCGGGCTCTGTTGGATCTCTGAATACCCAATCTCAACCACCAGCCTAGGCTCAAAGAACACCATCTTCCCTTCCGTACGGATGACCTCATCCTTGAGGGTCTCGTACAGCCAGCCGAGTTGATCGTCTGAAAGACCGGTAGCAACCCTGCTCACCGGAACCAGATGTTCATCCTGTCGGGCAGCAAGCAGGAATGATCCAAACACATGGGCCCGTTTCCCTTCACCCCACTCAGCACCGGTCACCACCAGATCGAGTGTATCCACTTCCGGCTTGATCTTCACCCAGTCCTTACCTCTCATTCCGGGAGTATACCGGGAGTTCTGGAGCTTAAGCATCACCCCTTCATGCCCATCGTCAAGTGCCTGATGATAGTACTGCTCAATCCCGGCCAGATCGTCACTTACGAGTTGGGGTGTCGCATACTGACGGAGCACGGTTGTGAGGATCTCACGCCGCTCCGAAAACGGCCGATCAAGCAGCATCTCACCATTAAGGTAGAGAATATCGAATACATTAGGTACAAGATTTATCGCTTCAACCGCATCGGCAACATTGTGTTTACGCCTGAACCGTTTCAGAACGGTCTGGAATGGCATCGGTCTCCCATCCTTTATTGCGATGACTTCCCCGTCAAGAATCAGATCATGATCAGTGGCAGAAAGTAGCATCGAGACTACATCAGGCAGGGAATCTGTCACATCCTCAAGTCTTCTCGAGTACATCCGGGCTGTGATTCCCTGTTTATGGAACTGGAACCGTGCCCCATCGTACTTGTACTCGACTGCAATGGTTCCGGCATCTGCTATGACCTCGGATATGGTACCCTGACGTGCAAGCATCATCCGCACCGGATGGAAAATCTGGAGTTTTACCTGCGAAAGGGCTTCTTCACCCCTTGAGGATAATACTGCAACCTCGCCCATGTCATTGAGCACCTGCTGGGCATGTTCAACCAGGCCTGCATCCACGTTGAATGCCTTGGCTACTGCATCACGGAGATTTCCTTCACCTACCCCGATCCTCATATCATCAAGAAGGATGCCAGTGATGTAATGTCCTTCAAGTGGTGTTGCAACCGAAAACAACCGCTGAATGATCCGCAATCGCTCTTTCTGTGATTTTCCTCCTTCTGCCCTGGCGATTGCCTCTAACGAGGAGTACACGTCTTCAACAGTGAGGCTTTCAGAGAAGAATGAGGTCTGGGATTTACTCGCAAGCATCTCCTCAACTGCTTTGCCGAGATCTCCCACAGAGTTGAGTGTGGCGATTACCTTTTCCCGACTTCTTCCGGTCACATATGCTACGGACTCATAGAGCAGGTTAGGACCGATTCCAAGTTTCAGCGGACTCCAGTCAGGGAATGGTTTGCCCAGGATAAGCCGTACAAAGAGAGGAAGATTCTGGGAGTCCACATCCTGCAATTCACAACTCAGCAGATCGATCGTATCAAGCCTGCCTTTGACAGACTCAATCTTCCTGCAGAGTTCAGCAAAGATCAAAAAGTCCATGAATCATCCTCACAGGCTGAACCGGTATCGCCAGCATTCATCAGTACAGACTTCACGTCCTGAACCCTGCACTTTCCTGACCGGTGCCTTCTCTTTCAGATCAACAGTGGAGGCAGCAAAGAGTTCCACAGACTCGGCATGGAGGGAAAGCCCTTCCTGGGCTGTTGAGAGTGCAAGCCCCGGCTCATTATTCTCTTCAGACAAGTGGGCCAGAATTGCCAGATGTATAGAGTCACCAAGTTCCCGGAGCACTGAAGCAGCATCCTGATTTGAAAGATGACCGCGGTTTCCGGAAATCCTTCGTTTGAGAAATTCTGGGTAAGGCCCTTTCCGGAGCATTTCAGGACAGTGATTTGATTCAAGGATCACTCCATCTGCACGCGAAATAACCGACATCATGCTCTCGGTCACGATCCCGGTATCAGTACAGTAGCAGAGCCGTGTTGACCCTTCGCTGATCAGGTACCCGCACGGTTCGGTCGCGTCGTGAGAGACCACAAACGGTTCGACCTGAAAGCCGCCTATCTCATACTGTGATCCGGGTTTGACTGTCTGCACAGGGAACCGGACCGGGCCGGTCCGCTGCCTGAGAAAGGCATCCATCGTGCCCACCGTGCCATATGCCGGCTTTTTAAGTTTGTTCCCGACTGCAGCGAGACCCTTGATATGATCTCCATGTTCATGCGTAACCAGGATCCCCTCTATCTTCTCAGCATCGCCACCTGATTCTCCAAGGCGCCCCTGTTTTGTTTTGGTTCCAAGGAGTTCCCGTCCGGAGCGGCCTGCATCAACCAGAAGAGCGCACCCCTCACCCTCGATATATACACAATTGCCCTTGCTTCCACTCGCAAGGACTGATATCTCCATAATCTCATTATTTGTCAAGAGAGGGCATAAAATCAGAGTACCAGATACTGATACAGTCTCTTCAGGTTTTATTCATTCTCCGGGTACATGAAATTATTTCTGATTTGATCAATACTTCAAACATACCGATATGGAGACTATAGAGAATATTGAGAATATATTTAACCAACTTTCTCCCGTTATTCTACGGCTGGTGTTTTATTTATGAAGCATAATGCAAGTGTAGTATATGTCATAGCAGTCCTTGGATTGCTCTTAATGGCAACCATGTTCAGTGGATGTACAAGTTCTGACAAGTCATCTGTTCAGTCAAAGACTACCACCGCCCCAACAACCGCTCCGGTCAAGACCGCTGCAGCCACCTCTGCACCTACCGTAGAGCAGACCGTGAAGGCTCCCGCAACCCAGGCAGCATCTGCCCCGGCAGAAGCCAAGGAAGCTCCAAAGACTGCAAATGTCTCTGCAGAAAAGAACACATCAGTTACTGCATCTACATCTGCAGTAACTGTAACCAGAGAAAAATCAGTCACAAATGATACCACAAAGGTCAACACTACTGTGTCAGTATCAAAGGAGACTGTAAAAGAGGCTGAAGTACCCCAATCGAAGACCCCTTCAGAGTCCAAGAACGCAACCTCATCCAATGCAACCGCAGCAAAGTCTCCGGCAACTGCATCAAACAAGACTGCAACACTCTGAATACATATAACATAGCATTCAAACCCGGGCAGACCAGCTCAGGATGAATACTTTTTTAGAAAAAAACAATCGTGCGTGATTACGGGATAATCTCGCACCCATTGTACTTCTCATGGGAAAAATCTTCCATTCGCATTACACCGGTATCAAGAAGATGTTGTATCCGGGGAAGGAGGGCCGACAACTCCCGAAACAATTCCCTTACAGTTGTGCAGACCATCTCCCGTCCTTCAGCAGGCCACGGCTCAAGTATTGCAGAATAGAGACATCGCCCTCCGCAGAGATCGCGGATATCGCAGGTTTGACATGCACCGGGAACAGGAATGTCAGGAAGATTTCTGATATCTGCATTTTTTATCGTTCCGAGATAATAATCTGCCATACCAATCATGATAGGGCATGGTGAGATCTGCCCGTTTGTGAGAACGGTGTAGTTTGCAAAACCTGATCCACACCTGAGCCGGGAACTGCGGCCAAGAAGCATATCCTCAACCGGATCAATGAACGGGTACCATCGCTCCACTACCCCGGTCTGTTCTATCCGTGACACCCACTCCTCTGCCAGTTGTCTGATACCGGGGAGATACGAGGTTTCTGTCCACTCTCTAAATGAACGTATCTGATAATCATTCCAGAAGTTGGCATCAATCTGCCAGTGAATCGAAGAGAATGAGTATTCTGAATTACGAGAGAGATGGAGAACTGAACTCATGATATCAACCGGTTCATGGACCGTCATCCTGGCAATGATCTCGCCTACAAACCCATTTGCGAGAATATGCTGGATGTTTGTCATCACCCGGTGATACGTACCAGAGCCCCGGCCTGCATCAGTTGTCGCTTCATCTCCATCAATCGAGACCAGGATCGTCTCAAACCTGTTGACTATTTCCGAAGGGAGCCTGTGTAGAAGAAGTCCGTTTGTCTGGATCATGAAACGGGTGTCAGGGAGATCCTCCATGATCCTGATGATGAGATCACTGCGAAGGGTTGGTTCTCCACCGATAAAAGTGACGACAACCCCGGGATCCCGGGAGAGAAATGAGTAAAGGTCTGAGAGATCATAGCAGACATCGACCGGGATATCGGCATCGATCGAGATCTCATCACGGTCGAGTACAGGGGTATCAAAGATCTTGCCACGGCAGTAATTACAAGCGAGATTGCATGAGTCTGTCAGAAAGAGGTGAATGTACACACAAATCCCATAGGGTTATACACGATTCTGATATGAATATCACTGCCTGATCTGTATCCGACCCCAATGCCGGATTCACAAATGAAATATGTGGGTATGCTCATACATACCAACACACCTTTTATGACTCATCGAATTCTTCTCCTGGATGACGAGCCTGCCATCTGTGAGATCACCTCAATACTTTTAAAAAAACTTGGTTATGATGCAGTCATCACGAGTAAAGGAGAAGATACCATCGAGGCATACCGTGCAGCTCTGGCTCAGGGGGCACGGTTTGACGTTGTCATACTGGATCTCACTGTACCTGGAGGGTTGGGAGGCAGAGAGGTCATAACCGCCCTTCATAAGATAGATCCTGATGTTCTCGCTCTTGTATCAAGCGGAGATGCTAACGATCCAGCCGTGGTTAAGTTCAGGGACTTTGGATTTACCGGTGTTCTCATGAAACCATATACCAAGGCAGTCCTAGACGCGACCATACGATCAGTCATCTGATATAAGGCATTTATTTTCCAATGAGCCCATATCTGCATTACTAAAAGAGTATAGAAATAGGATAAGAAGGGACCCTGATGCTGTCAGAAGAACAAATTGCTGAATCAGCAAGAAGGATTCTTCGTGTAACACGCCCGTCACGGATTATTCTTTTTGGTTCATATGCCCGTGGCGATGCAACGAATGAATCAGACATCGATCTGCTTGTACTGGTAAAGAATAGTAAAAACAGGGGCCAACAGATGGTAGAATATAGAAATGCCATAGGACGGGTTTCCCCAGGCGTCGGTGTTGACATTCTTGTATATGATGAGGAAGAGGCCGCCGAACCGATACCGGGAACAGTCCTATACTGGGCTCTGACTGAAGGGAAAGTGCTGTATGAAGCCACAGCAGGAAGCTGAACGGTTCTTAACCCTTGCATTTGCAGATCGCGATGCAGCTATAGCATTGGGAAATATCGAGGCGATTCATCCTAATATTATCTGTTTTCATGCACAACAGGCTGTTGAAAAAGCCCTCAAAGCGGTTCTACTAATCCGGTAGATACCAGTTCATAGAACACATGATCTTTCAGAATGTGCATATCAGATACAGGATCTCGGACTTCTGATGCCGGTTCTAGTTGAGGTTATTGCAAAATTAACCCCGTATGCTGTAACAGGGAGATACAAAGCAATCGTTGATGAGATCGTATCCATTGATGAGGCTATCGGGATGATGATACAGGTAACAACCTGAGCATCTTCCATCGTAACCCCTGAAAAATAATCTGATGTTCACCCAAAAAGGGTGACACTTCGTGCCTTTGCCAGAACATGCCCTTCCATGGCTGATTCTATATGCGTCCTGTCCGCAGGGTCAGGGCTGATCTGAGTATCGAGGGCATAGAGGGTGAAGATGTACCGGTGGACATTCCCTGACGGAGGGCATGGAGGATAGTACCCTTTTGTTCCAAATGAGTTGATACCCTGATATCCTGAACCGGCACGCTCTGCAACAGGAACCTGGTTGGGAGGGATCGCTTCATCTCCGGGATTAAGGTTGTACACGATCCAGTGGGTGAACACCTTATCAGGAGCATCGGGGTCATCCATGATAAGCAGCATGGATTTTGCAGCCTGCGGAGCATTCCTCCAGTATACCGACGGCACCTGCCCGGCACCCATACAGGTAAACCGGGTGGGCAGAGTTGATCCATTTACCGCAGAGTTGACTGAAACAACCAGCGATTTATTGGACTGGGTATCAGGTTTAATAGCACTCGTCTCTGTTTCTGAAGCATGTATACAACCAGAGATAAGGACTCCTGATACCAGAATGAAAAGGATAAGGTATTGAAGTATTTTCATACGATTTTATCATCACCGGAATAATTGAGGCTTTCGTTCATCTGAGTCATATGAAACATTGGTGGTGAGAAATGATATGGATCTGCATCTGACGAGCAGGTATCGAAACTGATGAGGATATATCCCTGCGGGTAGATTTTTCTTACTAACAGGTATTCGATCCGTCATAGACCACGAACTGAAATCCTGACTATAAGGGAGCAAATGTCCACATTCGTCGAACTCATCATCGGAAATATCAGAACCTGTATCGTCCTTTTGCAGATGGTATGCGTGATCATCGTCATCACCTACCTGATCATGCGATCCCGGTTTTTTACCGATTTCCAGAACAGGGCCCTGACCTGGAAGAGTTCGATCCTGATGATCCTTCTCTTCGGACTTGTATCCATATACGGGACTGAAAGCGGAATCTATGTCTTCGGTGCACAGATCAACATCAGAGATCTCGGCCCGATGGCAGCTGGTCTGACATGCGGACCGGTAGTCGGGCTAGGAGCCGGCCTCATAGGCGGGATGTACAGGTACTTTATTGCAGGAGGAATCTCCCAGGTTGCCTGCACCAGTGCTGCCATAATTGCCGGTCTTCTGGGGGGAGCCATTTATCTCTTCAACAAAAAGCAGTTCATAGGTATCAAAGGTGCTGTGGTCATAGCCGGGTGTATGGAGTTGATCCACTTGGGGCTCGTGCTTCTGCTCGGAAGGCCGTTTGACCAGGCAGCAGCACTTGTATCACAGGCGGTAATTCCGATGACAATTGCCAACATGGTCGGAATCGGAGTTTTCTCTTTTATATATATGAATATGATTCAGGAGCGGGCGACTGCAAATGAACGTGACCGGATCAGAGCCGATCTCCAGCGGAAGCAGGCTGAACTCTCTATCGCACGGGACATCCAGCTCAGTTTTCTCCCAGATACAATCCCGTCAATTCGCGGATACCAGATCTCGCCATTGAGTCTGCCAGCACGAGAGGTGGGAGGAGACTTTTATGATGTCATCATTCCGGTATCACAGGACAAGGTAGGCATCCTGATCGCTGATGTTTCAGGAAAAGGAGTACCTGCAGCCTTATTTATGGCACTCTCACGGACAATAACCCGTGCCAATGCCACATGGCACAAGTCAGCAGTCAGTGTGATCGCAGAGACCAACACGATGATCTGTGCAGATGCCAGATCAGGAATGTTTGTCACCCTCTTCTTTGGTGTACTGAACCCGGAGAGACGTATTTTTACCTATGTCAACGCAGGACACAACCACCCGATCGTCTTCAGGGTTGACGGCTCCAGGGAAGAACTAATCACCACCGGTCCAGCGCTCGGGATAATGGAGGATGCCGGGTATACCGAACAGGTCACAACCATCAATCAGGGGGATATCCTTGTCATGTACACCGACGGGGTTACTGAATCAGTAAACCGGAGTAATGAGGAGTTTGGTGTAGAGAGGCTCGAATCGGTTGTGCAGAAACACCGATCTTGTCCTGCAGAAGAGATCCGCGATGAAATCATAGGTGCAGTTACTGAATACTCCGACGGACAGGACCAGTTCGATGACATCACGATCATCGTGATGAAAGGCGAGCCCGGCAGTTCCGGGATCCAATAACAGTGTGTTGATTCATTCCGACAGACCGATACAGGACAACTACAGATCTGTAGGTATGGATGATGCAACATCGTTCCTTAATGCCGACCCATTTTCACGGGAACTTGGAATCAGACTGATTAACGCTTCACCTGGAGAGGCGACCCTCCATCTTGACATAACAGGCAGGCATCTCAACAGCCACGGAACAGTTCATGGAGGAGTCATCTTCTCACTCGCTGATGTCGCTTTTGCAGTTGCAAGCAACACGAGCGGGATCCCGGCTGTTGCCATCAATACCAGCATCACCTATATGAAAGCAGCCACATCAGGAACCCTTGTTGCAGAAGCAAAAGAGTTCTCATCAAACCCGAAGCTCGGATCCTATATCGTAGAGGTCTATGATCAGGAACGGGAGAAGATCGCGGTATTTCAGGGGCTTGCGTACCGGAGATCTCCAAGAAGATAATCCGGGCACCGTTTAAAAAAAGAGCCGCCAGATGGCGGATTAATATCCTTTGAGTTCAGCCTCAACCTTTCGCAGGTTCTCAATCCGCTTCTCAAGTGCGGGATGTGTGGAGAAGAGGCTTGCAAGGGTCTTTCCGGAGATGGCCGGGATGATGTAGAAGGCGTTTGCGCCCTCTGCTGCAACCTTGGCCTC
Source organism: uncultured Methanospirillum sp. (assembly GCF_963668475.1). Lineage (GTDB taxonomy): Archaea > Halobacteriota > Methanomicrobia > Methanomicrobiales > Methanospirillaceae > Methanospirillum. Next base: position 3,336,174 of record NZ_OY764544.1, on the reverse strand, counting down.
AGCCGGAACATACTCCATGCGACCGCTGATCTTTGTCAGTGCAGAGATGAGTGCTTCCGGATTATTGGTGATATAAGCACTGCCGCGATCTGCTGCAAACTCACGGTACCGTGAGAGAGCCATCATCAGGATTGTTGCAACCACCCAGACTACAGCAGCCACAATACCAGCTATGATCCAGGCACCTGCTCCTCCCTCTCGGCGATCAAAGATCGAGGCGAAGAGGAAGTTCTGCATGATCATCGAGGCGATCATGGCAATAAACGATGCAAAAGTCATCGTGAGCATGTCGCGGTTCTTGATGTGAGAGAGTTCATGGGCGATGACCGCTTCGAGTTCCTGCTGATTCAGGGTCCTCATGATCGAGTCGGTCACTGCTACGACGGCATGGGTTGGGTTTCTGCCGGTTGCAAATGCATTTGGTATTGGTGACTGCATCACGGCAACCTTTGGTTTTGGAAGGCCAGCCTCGGTGCAGAGTTTCTCAATCATTCTGTGAAGGCCTGGCTCTTCATCCTCTTCAACAATACGTGCACCGGTGGACATCAGCACAAGCTTGTCTGAGAAGAAGTACTGGGCAAGACCCATACCCACAGAGAGTAGGATGATAAACATGATATTCAGGTGAAGGACCATGAGAATACCGATGAATAACAGGTAAACCAGGAGGAGCAGAGACCAGGTGATAAAAACCCGGTAGGTCAACCCCCAGTCACGTTTCCATATCATGATACTAGGTATGCGAGCAGGCCATCATAAACATTATCTGCAATTCCATTGATTTTCACGAAAATTTTACATTATCCTCCAGATCAAGCAGTTTCCAAAAGAGAAACCTTATGTATGGAATGAGAGAGCAGAACGACAAATTCCACTCCCGGTTATGTTATAGTGATGATCCCGCATCAGGACTGATAAACCAGCACAGTCAACCAGATATTAATGAAGACAATCGGGTTTATCGGGTACGGTCAGATGAACAGGATGCTTGTAGAAGGATTTCTACAGGCATATGCCCTTGACCCAAAGCAGGTCATCATCAGTACCAGAACCAGGGATAATGTAACATCCCTGATCGAGAGATATCCTGACATAATATTGGCTGAAGATAACCGCGAAGTTGCGAAGGTTGCAGACCTCCTCATCATCGGGGTAAAACCGCTCGAGGTTGCCGGGGTCCTCAAAGAGATCAGCGGCATACGAGGAGAGGAGAACCATATCATCTCCATCGCTGCATGTGTCAGCACAGATCTGATCTCACATTTTCATCCGGGAAAGATCACACGGATACTTCCTTCGGTCTGCTCGACTGTTGGTGAGGGGATCTCACTCTGTTATCACCACCCGTCGGTTGATCCGGAGAGTGCAACATTTGTGGAAGAACTCTTCTCTTCAATCAGTACGGTGAAAAAAGTGGATGAAGGTCTCTTTGAACCGGCTGGGGACCTCATGAGCTGTGCCCCCGCCCTTCTTTCCCGGATGTTTCTCGAGTTTGCATCTGCAGGCTCACGCCATAGTTCACTCACAATCGATGAGTGTCTTGAGATAGTGGTTTCAACTGTTTTTGGTACCGCCCTGATGCTTCAGGATGGAGTGAGCCCTGAAGACCTGATAACACGGGTCGCCACACCAGGCGGAATCACAGAAGAAGGAGTGAAGATTCTTGAGAGGGATCTGCCAGTAGTGTTTGACCAACTCTTTGAGACCACCCTTTCCAAGTATGACCTGGTAAAAAAGAGGGTTGCTGATACTTCCAGACAGAATATATAAGCGGTCACACCGGACAGGAACGGGGAAACACCCTTACGGCATATTAGTATGATATGCAGTATGCATCAGGTTCCCAGGGCAGGATCTTCTACATCAGGTTTGATCATGGGGAAGATCTGCTCTCCGGGCTGCACACATTCATCAGAGAACACCGGATTGGGTCAGGAATGATCCATCTCATCGGGGCACTCTCACAAGGAAACATCGTGACCGGGCCGAAAGAGACAACTCTTCCCCCTGACCCGGTATGGCAGTCGCTGGACGAAGCTCATGAACTGATTGGTATCGCGATGATCAGGCAGGGACCTGACGGGCCTTCGTTACACCTTCATACCTCGGCAGGACGGGGAAGTTCAGCCCTGACCGGATGCCTCAGAACAGGAACTCAGGTCTACATCGTCATCGAAGCGGTCATCACCGAGTTTTCAGGTTTTACAATCACAACCGGACACGATGAAAAGACCGGGCTTGATCTCCCAATACCCAGCCAGAACCAGCCAGAATAGATCAAAAAAAATAACGCGATAAGGTTACGATAATTAACTGCGGGAGACACCAATCCTGCTTTTGCGTGACTCTATCCTGAACCCCAACTCCTGAAGATATTTTTTTGCATTGCCCGATGTATGGAGAAGGACCTCTACCAGATCTTCCTGTTCGTCAACATCGCAGTACAGTCTGAACGAGTCGATCACCGAACAGGTGAGCCCTGCATCGGTGGCAAACCTGACATGCTTGAGGTAACTGGTTCCGTAATATTGTGCCCTGAACTTGTCTGCATACCTGATGTACACCGCATTGGTCCCTCCACCCCTTCCAGGGACTATTGCCATGTCAGAGCCTGAAGTCATCAGGGAGAGGATAGAAGAGCGATCTGCGAGTGCCAGATCGGCCATGATGATCGCAAGCGGGCCGGTGTTCGCGATACAGAAGATATCAAGCGCCTCGTTAAGACCCTGATCCAGTATCTCTATCCGTGCCTCTCCACCATCGGGGAGGGTAAACGGGGCTGTCGAGAGGATCAATGGATCGCACCCTGCACTCCTGATCGCATCGATGACATCACGGAGCATCGCCAGGGCAAAGACCTCACGCTCTTCATCGCTGAGCACGCATGAGAGGCGTGTCTTCGGATTCTTTGGTTTAAACGGGATGACTACCGGAACTCGCATGGTATCACAGGCCAAAAGAGGCCGCTGGTACTTGGTTAGCCGGAGTACAGGTTAAAGGAACCTGAGATAATGACCGACCAAAGACCGATTGATTACCCAGTACTGCTATAGGTTTTACATAACTTCCCAGGTATTCCAGGAGAGATCAGTCCGTCTATGAGCAACCGGTCGAAAACCATTCACGGAGAGGAGAGGGTGATCACCTTCTCCCGCAATGTATTCCTTCCTCTGACCTTTGTCTGCCAGAACCACTGCGGGTACTGTACATTCAGGCAGCCTCCGGGTGACGGATGTCTGACAGGGCCGCAGGAGGTAGAGGAGATCCTTGTAAAGGGTGAGAAGTTCGGATGCACAGAGGCGCTCTTCACCTTTGGCGAGCGCCCGGAACAGGTTCAGGGGTTTGCCCCATACCTGAAAGCCTTTGGACATGACACGATACTCGATTACTGCGAGGCTATGTCAAGGCGGGCCATTGCACACGGAATGCTCCCTCACACCAATGCAGGCATTCTCACCAGTGAAGAGATGGAGCACCTGAAACCCCTGAACGCAAGTATGGGACTGATGCTCGAGACCACGGCTGACATCCCTGCACACAGGGGATCTCCGGGAAAGGCTCCTGAGGTACGGATCGCGATGATAGAGGAAGCCGGAAGACTCAAGATTCCGTTCACCACCGGGCTTCTGATCGGGATAGGAGAGGAACGAAAAGACAGGATGGAGTCACTTCAGGTTATCAGCGACCTGCATCGCAGGTACGATCACATCCAGGAGATCATCATCCAGAACTTCTGCCCGAAACCCGGAACAGACATGGCAGCATACCCGGGGGTAACCACTGATATTATGCAGGATACCGTAAGCCTTGCTGACGAGATCCTTCCAGACGATATCTCTATACAGATCCCTCCGAATCTTGCCGATTCACATTCGTTGCTCAGGTTCGGTGTAACCGATCTCGGCGGTGTCTCCCCGGTAACCCCTGATTATGTGAACCCTGAGCATCCATGGCCCGGGATCGAGGAACTCATTGGTCTGACCGATGGATACCGCCTGCGTGAGCGCCTCTGTATCTACCCGAAGTACATTAGAAAAGGGTGGTATCCACCCGGGCTGACGGATCGTATCTTGAGTCTGGAGAACAGAATCAATGAGAGAGGTATGCTATGAGCATGGAGACCCCCCTGTATGAGGGGAAGGCTAAATCAGTGTACCGGACTGAAAATCCGGATGAACTGAAGGTAGTCTTCCGCAATGACATGACCGCTTTCAACGGTGTCAAGCACGACCGGTTTGAGAATAAAGGGCGGTTCAATGCGACTGCATCAGAGTTCTTCATGCGCCTTCTGGAGGAGAACGGCGTTCAGACCCATTTCATCAGCAGGCCTGACCCTGACACCATGATCGTGAAGAAGCTCCAGATGATCCCTCTCGAGGTGATCGTAAGGAATGTCGCTGCTGGTTCGATGGTGAAGAAGTACCCGATTAATGAGGGGACGACACTAAATCCACCGGTTATCGCTATCGATTACAAGGATGATGAACGCGGAGACCCGATGATCAATGACGAGATCATCTACGCGCTTGGAATTCTGAATCCTGATGAACTTGCTGCTGTGAAAAAGGCAGCACTTCGGATTAATGAAATCCTCTCCAGATTCTTTGATGAATCCGGAATCAGGCTGGTTGATTTCAAACTTGAGTTCGGAAAAGCAAAAGATTCCATCCTTCTCGGTGACGAGATCAGCATGGACTCAATGAGGCTTTGGGACATGAAGACCGGTGAGTCATTTGACAAGGACGTATACAGGTTTGAGAAGGGTGACGTGATGACCGCGTACCGTCGTGTCCTTGAGAGGATCATTCCGGGTTTTGGCGGATAAATACTGCCTCCCAAAAGAGAATTACGAAAACATAACGGGTGGCTCTGTAAGAAGAATAAAAGAGCCATCATAATTTTACGGTACATCACATTGAAGTCAGTTCAGACTGAATAGAAGAGATATCATGAGTGAAGAGCAGGAAGAGGTTGTGAGATCATGGGCAGAGGAGTATGCAAAGGAACATGGATGGATCCTTAACCCTGATGAGAAGCAGCGGGTAACGGTTATACGAGGTCTTGCCCGCAATACCGAGAGGTTCGGGTTCCGTTATTGCCCGTGCCGGATCAGGTCAGGCGACATTGAAACTGACAAAAAGATCATCTGCCCATGCGTGTATCATCAGGATGAACTTGATCAGGCTGGTCACTGCACATGTAACTTTTTCTTCGATAAAGAGGCTTAAACACCTCATCCCACCTGCTCATTACATCGATCTCAAGGCGGTGTACATGATAAATCACCGGTTCATTTCGATATCTTGATACGATGTATGCTCCTGATTATGTACCAGAGGAACCAGACATGGCATCATACTCTGCAATACTCTCGGATGGATCCGAGTACGTACGAGAAGGACTGGTCGAGAAGTGGCAGCGGTGGGTTACTCTCATCGTGCTGATGATCATCCAGGCCATCACCATCTGTATTATTCCGTTGTTCAATGGATACCTGGTCAGGGTATACGGAGCAACCGGCAGCGAAGCACCCGAAGTCGATGATTACAAGCGTCTCTTCATTGATGGATGGAAACTGAACATCGTCACAATTCTCTATCTGATCCCGGCAATCATTGTCGGTGTGGTACTCGGTCTCTTGAGTATTGCCCCGATTGTGGCCGCAGTACTTGGCAGGGGCCGTATCGATGAGATCCTTGGGTTTATTGTCGGCAGTATAGGACTCCTTGTTACTGGGCTTATCTTCGCGATCATCACGCTGATCATGTACATGGCATATGTTCACTTCTCAAGAAGCGGCAATATCATGGATGCATTCAGTATCGGCGAGATCACCAGAAAGGTTGGAGATGGGATCGGATGGGGCCCCTATGTATTCATGTGGGTGATCATCTGGATCATCTCGATGGTCCTGTGTATCATCATCATGGGGCTCAATGTCATTCCTCCGCTCGGTGTTATCTTTGGATTTGTGCTCAGCCCGCTCTGGGCTGTCTTTATTGCAAAGGTTACCCGCAACGTATACGATAACAGACCCTGAATGACCTCCGGGTCACTGTTCTTTTTTCTTAACCGACGAGTCAGTCAGGTTTGATAACCAGAACCGGAACCTGGCTCTGGTGAACAACACCTGTGCTTACGCTTCCGAGGATCAATCGTCCGGCCATTCCTTTCCCACTTGATCCCACAATGATCAGATCGCTGCCATGTGACTGGGAGAACTCAATCAGACCTTCGACTGCATCACCCACACGGGTGTGGATTGAAACTTCATGCCCCTCTTCTGCTGAAACTGCCTTGATCGTGTCAAAGAGTTCATTCTCCTCCATCTGGAGCATACTGATACGTTGCGCACTGCCATTCTGCTGATGAACAATCACATCCTGTTCTGCACACTGGGCATAAATCCTGGGAGGAATGACAAAGAGGAGATCAACGGTTGCACTCAGCAATTTCGCGAGTCTGACTGCGTCGCGCAGTGCCTTCATGCTCTCGGGAGAACCGTCAACTCCGATGAGGATTCGCTTGTACATAGACTTTCTATCTGCAGCTTGACATTAAAAGATGATGACCGGCTATGTAAACCTGCGAAAAAAATAGGTATCTGCAGAGACATCGTATAGCCATGATCCGTACACCGGTAATCATACCGCTCATTATCATTCTGTTATCTAGCAGTCTTTTCATAGGATCAGCCGCTGCTGATCAGGTTAATCCCTCAGGCATAGACCTGCTTGGCAACGTCAGTTCATCGCTTTCAGATACGCTCGAAGCAGTAGACAGTAATATCTCGGAGACTGCAGGGGTCTTCAGTGGTGAATCGTTGAAGACCGCATCGGCAGAAAAGATCGTCTCAAGGAATCGGATGAATATTCCCGGTTGGGTAGGTGTTGTTTTAGTGGCAGGCAATACCACCCTTTCATCGCTCAATGAATCGTATTTCAACCCAGAACAGATATCTGCCATCACCAGCGATCCATCTGTACTGAATGTGATAACGGTCCTCAAACCCCGCACAGGAAATGCCACTCCCCGTAAAGATGGCGATCACATGATCCTGGTCATAAGACCTGCTGTCGTTGATGACCAGAATGGAGCAGCAATCGCAGTTTTGCTCACCAGCCCATTCTGCGATGCAGTCATCGGTCCCCTGGTCAACGGAACTGATGCAATAGCGATGGTGATGCAGCCCGACGGAAAGATCCTCTACGTATCTGATTCATCAGAAGAGGATAAAATTCCACCAGATAATTACCTGACCGAGTATCCGACATTCAGGGATGTAAAGAATGCCATGATGAAGGAGAAGGAAGGGAGTATCTCATACGAGCTCTGGCGTCCTGACCCCACAGAACCCAAGGGGAGAGAGGCATACTGGAACACAATTAATCTGAATGGTGCAGAGTGGCGTGTCCTGATAGCACAGGCTATTAGATAATAAGATAGCGAGATTTCGTTAATACATTCTCTATCCTCTCCTTTCCTTTTTCCAGGTAGTATCATTTCCTGGTGAGTGGTATGTATAGTAGTCAGGGGGTGCTATGAACAGGAATGAGGTCATCTCTTCTCTGAAAATGAAAAAAAAGAGAACTATCAGAAGATATTGGGATAAAGATCTGGTTATGCTAACCGGAGCAGGGCATCCTTCCCGTTCATACCTATAGTAATACCAAGAGCGGTTCCTGCCTGATTCACTGAAACGATCTCACCGGAGAGGAGCTCGTCGATGGTGCTGACCGATGGTGTGCCGACCGGTCGTACCTTGGCAGCAGGAAGATGAAATTTGTCTAATGCTAATACATCAACCGCTCCACAACCAACCAGTCCTTTCTCCCCCATTGCAAATACGAGATTCACCGGGCCGATGGGGATGACATGTCCCATAAAGGTCTTTCCTCCCAGAGAGAACGATTCAGATGCCATACCTATATTTCAGCCCTCCTGAATATATCAAAGATGGCTGAACACCGCCGATCAGGCATCTGTTCCTGGCATACGTCGGTTACCAGCGTCCGGTAGTACTGCTCAAGGTCACGGGTTATCTGGTCCCAGTCGTGTGATGCGGCATAGTGGGCAAGAACCACAGGGTCCGGGCGGTTCTCAAGACAGGTTCTGATTCCTGCGGCGATATCGTCCGCAGTCATGGTAGCGAGGTATCCGGCACCTGGAAGAACATGGGCTGATGCAGCATTGCGGGGATGATCCACGGTGACCAGGGAGAGCCCGCATGCCATCGCTTCCAGGGCGGCAATGCCAAAACCCTCCCTTTCACTTGGAAGGACAAACACCTTTGACGACTTCATCAGACCCATAACCTCCTCGTGATTGGTGACAAACCCTGTCAGCGTGATGTTGCCACCGAGATTGTGCTGTGCGATGTGATCACGGATCAGGTCAAAGTCAGGGCCGTCTCCAATGATGATGGCATGCAAAGCAGGATAATCTGCAACAAGTAGCCTCACCGCATCGGCAACAAGTTCTGGATGTTTTTCCGGAATTAACCGGCCCACAAATATCAGGTCTGACCCCTTTTCTGCCGGAGGAACCGTAGATATTGCTCCAACGTCAATGCCATTCGGAACAAGGGCTACATCACCAGGGTAACCAGCCGTCCTTATCTGAGCAGACGTCAGGGGTGAGACGGAGATGATCCGCGGACTCAAATGAAGGGCTGTCCGTTCAATGAGAAGTCCTGCTAATCCGCTGATCCCAAGGTATGAAAACCAGTACCGTCCCCAGAACTCGTGCCAGGTAATAACAAGACAACGGTTCTTTACCATGCAGAAGAGCGAAAGGAGGATCGCAGGAAAGTAAGGAAAATTCTGGCAGTCAAAAATTTCCATGTCAGACTTGAGGAGATGAGGTATCAGTCCCAGAGTATAGCGGACTGCCTGCAGGATAGACCTTCGACCCTCGGTGTAGAGCCCCATTGCAGGACAGACACCATGAAGCACCATCCCGTCACGTTCAAGAATGTCAGGCCCGGTCCAGTATTTCATTCCGTACAGGTGGACCTCATGGCCCCGGGAGGCAAGTCGTACACCGATCTCATGAATTCGTTTCTCCACCCCGCCGATGGTCTCAGGATAGATAACATCATAGATATAGCCTATCTTCATCAGAAGACTCCGGATGCCACGGTCGGCACTCCAGGATCAGTTCCGATCAGCATTTATCCCTCCCGGTATATGAAGATCAAGAGCCGATGAGATGTATCTCATGTATCAATCCTGAAAGACCTGAATCATCAAGGTTCTGCCGTGATGAACAGTGCCAGGTTACTGATTTAGTCCAGGAAGCAATCTGGAACTTCTGGCATCCTGATGAGATGGTCCTCTGTATACGAGATCCCCGAAGTGCACAGATAGCAGCAGCATGTGAATCCCGGGGACTGGTAGTCAGAAAACTCTGGCTTCCTGAAGGAACGAATGAGGATGAACTATGGGAGACCTTCACTCTTCTTGCCGGTGTAGCAGAAGAAGGAGAGGAGATCCTCTTTGACGTCACTGATGGACACCGGAGTCTTCCGTTCATCATCTCTCTAGCTGCAACATGGATGAAGGAGGTCAGGAGGGTGAAGGTCATCGGGGTTGTGTATGCAACTCAGTCGGACGAGTATGGTTTCAGGCATATCGTAAACCTTCAGCCCATCCTGCAGGTAATTGACTGGATCTCCGGGGTGAGAGCCCTTATGTCACATACTGACGCGGTCCAAATCGGATCTCTGTTCACCGGCTTGCAGGGAAGTATCCACAAAGCCGGGATGGAACCAGAGCCACCCACACACCTGACAGGATGGTCGCATCTGCTTGGAACCTTCACCAGAGCGGTCAGGCTCTCAAGACCGGTTGATGCCATGTATGCTGCATGGGGAATATCGCACGATCTTCCAGTAGTCAGGGATGAGATAGCCAGGTTTGCTCCAGCACTCCTCCCGGTCCTGAAAGAGCTTGAGGAGACCGGGGAGATGGCAGCACTCCCAAGCCCTGAAGAACTCAGTCGCGAGTATCTTTTTATACAGCACAGGCTGATCAGGTACCAGATCGATCAGGGCCTGGAGATGCAGGGGGTCTCTCTCTCCCGTGAGTGGCTCATCTCTGTCTCTATGCTGGTGATTGGAGTTGATGAGTCATGGCTTGATGCAGACAGCAGGCATACAGTCTCCCGGACCCTGACCGGTCTTGCGCTGACCCTCCAGGGGATATCTGCCGAGACAACACCATACACCCATCTCCTCCTTGATGTACCGGACTGGAAAGAGATGGTCAGGATCTGGGAGCGTGTATCTGATCTCAGAAACGATCTCGCTCACTGCGGTATGAACCGCAGAAATGAAAGCCTGCGATCACTTCTCCAACGGACCGGATCAATACCTGGTGAACTGATCGCCTTTGCTGAGCATGCAGGTATCACAACACCAACCTGATTCATCAGGTGGAAAAAAAGGATTCGAAGATTGATTTATCTCTTATTCTTGAACTGTGGCATCATTGCCCTGATCTCGGAACCGACCTCTTCGATCAGATGTTCTTCATCTGCCCGGGTGAGGGCTGTGAAAGTAGGGCGGTTGACCATATTCTCAAGGATCCATTCCTTGGCAAAAGTTCCGTTCTGGATCTCTTCAAGAACCTCCTGCATTGCCATGTATGACTCCTGTCCAATGACACGTGGTCCCCGGGTCAGGTCACCATACTGGGCTGTGTTGGAGATTGCACTGCGCATCTTGGTAAACCCGCCTTCGTAGATGAGATCGACGATGAGCTTGGTCTCATGAAGAACCTCAAGATATGCCATCTCGGGGGCATACCCGGCTTCAACAAGGGTCTCAAATCCTGCCCTGATAAGGGAGGTGATACCACCACAGAGAACAGCCTGCTCTCCAAAGAGATCGGTCTCGGTCTCTTCACGGAAGTTGGTCTCAAGGACTACTGCCCTGGTGGCACCGATACCCTGTGCATATGCGAGGGCAACCTTGCGGGCACTGCCTGATACATCCTGATGGATGGCGATCAGGGCCGGAACACCCATACCTTCGGTATAGGTCCGTCTGACCATGTGACCAGGTCCTTTTGGTGCGACCATCACAACATCAACATCAGCTGGCGGAACGATCTGCCCGTAGTGGATGTTGAATCCATGGGAGAACATGAGGACCTTGCCCTTGGTAAGGTTGGGCCCGATAAAGGAGCGGTACACCGCTTCCTGATTTTCGTCAGGGATAAGAATCTGAATAACATCAGCCTTCTTTGCTGCCTCTGCAACCTCGAAGACCTCAAAACCCTCGCTCTTTGCAAGGTCCCAGCTCTTTCCCGGGCGCAGACCAATGATCACGTTCAGACCACTGTCTTTCAGATTCAGTGCCTGTCCTCTCCCCTGAGAGCCGTATCCGATCACTGCAATCGTCTTCTTGGCGATTGCAGCCGGATCGACATCGTTATCATAGTACTTCTGGATCATAGATGACCTCTGCGTTCTCCTGATAACCCATTGGGAAGGAAGAGATATCACTTTTCCTTCCATCCAGCGATATCAGACGGTGGTGCAGATGATTATCCCTTCGTGGTGCAGTCACGCGCATTACCTGGTGCATGGCACGATGTCCCTTGTCTTCCCTTCAGGAGATCTTGTGTTTCAGGAGATTCAGTTCAACAGGGTTATCATCGGTGAGGATTCACCTGAGCATATGGATGTCAGGTCTTCATTTGCCACAGGATTTCTCCTGTGCTTTCTTCTCATTATTCTTCCCGCACCATCTGTTCTTGCCGGGGGAGCAGGGGCGGGGTTTGGTGACTATGGGGATTTCGGTGTTTCCGAAGGTGCACGAATGGGTGCAAACCCTCATTATTCAGGGCTTATTGCAGGCAACATCTCTGCGACGAGTTCAACCCCAAGGGTTATGACACCACTCCCGACCGTGACACCGATAAAGGCTGCTTCCCAGGTTCAGGTACAACAGAATACAACGAAAACGAACGCAACAGAGAGCAACCAGACCAACACTTCAGCGGTTGCAGATAATTTCACCAATGGTTCAACAAGCATGGAGAGTAAAAATCTGACACCTGAACCCTCAATAGGTGAACTCATCAGGGCAGGAGACTGGAACGCAATTAATGCTTATCATAAGAAAACCCGGGCATCACAATCTGATTTCCTTGACACGACCAGGGCAAACCAGAGTCAGACTGATAACAACAGCCTGAAGACTGCCGACAATGTTAACCAGAATGATACAGCCCTTGCCGGAGATGACGACTCGGTCGTCACTGTCGTGTATCCGTGTTCCTAATAAGAATTAAAAATAAGGCCAGCCCCATTCCACGATAAGATCCGGCTCTCGGACCTCATTACTTTTTTCGGCGAAACAGGGGACCCACGGTTCAGCAACTCTTTCATCCCCGAAGTACTATCATTATCACGGAGCAAACAATGAAGTACGAGATCAAATACCGCCCAAGTTACGGATACCTGGTTGTAACCCTCCAGCCTGGAGAGTCCATCGTAGCAGAAGCAGGGGCAATGACCTACATGCAGCCGTCGATCGAGGTTCATACCAGGAAACGGAAACAGGGTCTTCTCTCCACGATCGGGATGACACTTCTCGGTGGGCAGTCCTTCTTTGTCAACGAGTTCACTGCAACATCAAGTCCGGGAGAGGCGGGATTTTCAGCAGCACCGCTCGGGGATGTTGAGGTCATGGAGATACGGTCTGACAAGGGTTTCATCATCCAGAAGACCGCATACATCGCATCAGAACAGGGAGTTAACCTTGATGTGGAATGGCAGGGTTTCACCAAGGGTGTCTTCGGCCAGGGTCTCTTCATGATCAAGGTATCAGGACAGGGCATGCTCTTTATCAACACATTCGGAGCGATAGACAAACATGTGCTGGCTCCCGGAGAGCACCTCGTCGTAGACAACTTCCATCTTGTTGCATTCAGTGACACCTGTTCGTACCAGGTGACAAAGTTCGGTGGCTGGAAAGAGACATTCCTGTCAGGGGAATTCCTGGTGACCGACATCACCGGCCCGGGAGAGGTCTATATCCAGACAAAGAACATCAGGGAACTGGCTGACTGGATCTGGAAACTCATCGAACCGCGTATTCAGACTACTGCTCGATAACGATCCATCGGAGTTTGGTGCGCTCGCTCATTCAGGAGTGTAAATATAGCACCGCAGAAGAATAAAGATCGAACCACAATATAATATATTTCTATCTTTTCTGCACAATCTTTTTAGCAGAAAAGACCCCACCTACTCATGGGAGCAATATCCTATGAGTGAGTGTTTTATTGGGCAATAGACGGTTACGCTTTTTCGACACAACGCTCCGTGATGGTGAACAAACACCCGGAGTATCGCTGACCCCGGCACAAAAACTTGAGATTGCTGCTGCTCTTTCTGACATCGGAGTAGATGTTATCGAGGCAGGGTCAGCTGTTGCA